>DATEDK010000263.1:0-7700 GCA_035281685.1 Kiloniellales bacterium
GGGAGCCTTCCGTTGCTCGTCTATCTCCGGCTGTGCCGGCCGCACCAGTGGACGAAAAATGCCTTCGTCGCCGCGGCGCTGTTCTTCACGCCCGACGCGATGACCCTGGCCAATGCCGGGCTCGTGGCGCTCGGCATCGTCGCCTTCTCGCTCCTGGCGAGCGCCACCTACATCGTCAACGACCTGGTCGACCGCGAGGCCGACCGCCGGCATCCGACCAAGCGCACGCGGCCGCTGGCGAGCGGCGCGGCGCGCAGCGACGTCGCGCTCGCGCTGGCGGCGGTGCTGCTGGCGGGCGGAGCCGCGATCGGCCTCTGGCTCGGCACGCCCTTCCTCTGGTGGCTCGCCGGCTACCTCGCGCTGACGCTCGCCTACAGCTTGGCGCTCAAGTGCCTCTCCATCGTCGACGTGCTGGCGATCGCCATCGGCTTCGTCCTGCGGCTGGAGGCCGGCGCCGCCCTGATCGCTGCCGTGCCCAGCGTGTGGATCCTGCTCTGCACCTTCCTGCTCGCGCTCTTCCTCGCCATCGCCAAGCGGCGCGACGACCTCGTCGGCCTGCTCGACGCCACGCACCGCGCGAGCCTCGCCGGCTACAGCAAGGCATTCCTCGACATCGCCATGGCGGTGGTGCTGGCGGCACTGATGGTGTTCTACGCGCTCTACACCACCGATGCGGCGGTGATGCAGCGCCTGGGCAGCGACCAGCTCTACCTTTCGGTGCCCTTCGTGCTGGCGGGCTGCCTGCGCTATCTGCAGATGGCGCTGGTCGAGGAGCGCTCCGGCGCGCCGACCGAGCTCTTCTGGAGCGACGGCTTCCTGCTGATCTCGGTCGCCCTCTGGGGGCTGCTGATGGCGCTCCTGATCTATGGCTGAGGGCGCGGGCGAGCGGCTGCTGATTGCACTGGTCCTCCTCGCGGGCGCCGCCGCCTCGATCCTGGCACAGGGCTTCGCGCTACCGAGCGGCATCAACGCCTACCATTTTCCGGTGCTCTTCGGCTGGGTCGGCTCGGCCGAGGGGCCGCACGACCCCTTCATCGCGTCGCTCGACCATTTCGTCACCTTCTTCTGGCCGACGCTGGGTCTCCTCGTCGATGAGACGAACTGGACCTGGGTGCTGCCGCTGGTGCACCTGTCGCTGCGCTTCCTGACCGGGCTCGCGCTCTACCTGATCTTCGACGCCCTCGTGGCGCAGCGGCGCGCCTGGGCGCTGCTGCTGGCCGCCGTCCTGCCGCTCGGCCTCGCCTTTTTCGTCGAGAGTCCCCTGGGGCATGGCGAGGTGCTGCTGGACAACCTCAGCCACTCCAGCGCCAACCCGCCGCTCGCGCTCTTCATAGCCTTCTGCGCGACGACCCGGCGCTGGATCGCGGCCGGCCTGCTGCTGGGCCTGCTGTTCAACATCAACGCCTTCGTCGCCGCCTGGCTCGCCCTCGCGGTCGTCACCGCCTTTCTCCTGGCCGAGCGCCGGCGGCTCGGCCCGGCGCTGCGTCGGCAAGGCCTGCCGGCGTTGGCGCTGGCCCTCCTGCTGGCGCTGCCGACCGCCTGGCGCATCTGGCAGACGCTGGCCGAAACGGCACCAGAGCTCGCCCCCTACGACTTCCGCCAGTTCCTGCGCGAGTTCTACGCCGGACATTTCTTTCCCGACGCTACCGGCGCCGGCGGGTGGCTGCGCTTCGCCCTGCTGCTGGCGTCGCTCGGCTGGCTTGCGGCCATGCTGGCGCCGCTGCTGTCGCGCCAGGCCTTCGCCGCCTGGTGCGGCTTGGTGCTGGGCCTGGCGGCGGTAGTTCTGCTCGGCATCGCGCTGCCCTACGTCAGCGGCAGCCGGCTGCTGCTGAATGCCCATCCGCTGCGGCTGGACTTCCTGCTGGTCTGGCTCGCCTATCTGGGCTTCGGGCTCTGGAGCCTCGCCCGCGCACGGATCGACGCGGCGGTGCTCGTCGTCTGGCTCGCGCTCTTCGCCGGCTTCTGGCTGACCTTCGCGGTCCTGCTGTCGCTGCTCCTCACAGAGGACCGGCGATTCACCGCACTCTTTCTGCTGTTGCTGGCAGCGGCCGTCGCCCTCCTAGGCTCGCTCCCCGCCGACACCTTCGGCCCGCCGCGCCTGGTGCGCGCTCTCGATCTGCTGCTGCTCCTGGCAGCGCTCCCCTTCCTGCCTTATGAGCGCTTCTGGGCGCCCTGCCTCGCTCTGCTGGCCGCCCTGACGCTGAGCTCGGCCGCCTCCGCGCCCTGGCTCAGCGCGCTGACCCTGCTGCTGCCGGTAGCCGCGCTCGCGCCCTGGCCTGGACGCGCCGCGGCGGCGCGGCTGCTGCCGTGGCTCTTCGTCGCCCTGGGCCTTGCCGCCGCTTGGCTGCTGCGCAACGAGCGCAGCGTCGCACTGCTGCTGGCCGGCGCGCCGTTGGCGCCGATGCTGCTGGGCATTCTCCTCGCCAAGCGGGGTTGGCCGACCGGCCTGGAGCGGCGGCTGGCCGCGTGCGGGCTGCTGCTGGCTGCCCTGGCGGCATTGGTACCGGGGCTGCGTCACCTCGAGGCCACCGGCCGGATCGACCGCTACGATGCCGCCGCCCTCGACTTTCTGGCCGCGCAACGCTGGGCGCGCGCCGAGACGCCGCCCGGCAGCGTCTTCCTGGCCCCGGAAAGCCAGCTGCGCCCCAACCTCGTGCCGAGCTTCTGGACGCTGTCGCGGCGCAGCGTGTGGGTCGATTGGCGCATGGGCGCGGGCGCTCACTGGCTGCCGGACTTCTACTGGCTCTGGCACGAGCGCATGGCCGAAACCGCGGCGCTCGGCGACGCCGAGGCCAAGCTCGCCTACGCGCGCGCCAAGGGCATCGACTACGTCATCCTCGAGCAAGCGACCCCAGCGCAGAGCGGCGTGGTCTACGCCAACGAGCATTACACGGTGCTCGAGGTCGCGCCGTGAAGGCTGCGGCCGGCCAATGGCTGGTGATGCTGGCCGGCGCCGCGCTCGCCATCCTGCTGCAGGGCGTGGCCGTGCCGAACAACGCCAACAGTTACCACTGGCCGATCGTCCTCGACTGGTTCGCCTCGGCCGAGGGTCCGCACGACCGCTTCACCCAGTCGCTCGACAGCTACCTCTCGCACTTCTACACGCTGCTGCGCTGGATCGCCGGCGAGGCGACCATCGCGCCGCTCTTCTACCTGCTGCATCTCCTGACGATGCTCGCCGTCGTCGCGGCGCTCCGCTGCCTCTACGCGCTGCTGGCCTCGGCGGACCGGTGGCGCGCGACACTGGCCGCCGCCGCCACGCCGGTCGTGCTGCACGGCTACGTGGTGAGCCCGCTGGGCCATGGCGAGTTGCTGCTCGATTCGCTGAGCCACAGCTCGGTCATCATCGCCATCGTGCTCTGGGCCTGGGCGCTGACGCTGCAGGGCCGCCCGCTCGTCGCCGCGCTGCTGCTGGGCCTCGGCTTCAACGTGAAGAACTTCACCGCCGCCTGGGGCGGGCTCAGCCTGGCCGGGCCCGTGCTGCTGGCACAGCCGAACTGGCGCGGGTTCGGCCGCCTCGCGCTGATGTTCCTGCTCTTCGCGTCAGCCGCGACGCCGACGCTCCTCTGGCTGGCCGAGCGCTGGGATGACCTCGGAACTGCCGCGGCCGACTTCGACTCGCGCGACTTCCTGCGCCTCTTCTACGCAGGGCACGTCATGGTCGGCACGCACCCCCTGCCGGAGATCCTGGCCGGTGCGCTCTTCATCGTCGCCTTTCCGCCGCTCTGGCTCTGGCTGAGGCCGGCCGCCCCGCAGGCCGCCTGGCGCGGGCTGCTGGGCCTGTGGCTGGGCAGCCTCGCCGTCGTGCTCCTCGGCCTCGTGCTGCCGCTCCTGACCGGCAACCACATGCTGCTGAACAGCTCGCCGCTGCGCATCGATGGCTTTCTCGACTGGCTCTTCTTCATCGCGCTGGGTGCAGCCGTGCTGCGGCAACCGCAGTGGAGTTCGCTGGCGCTCGCGGCAGCGCTGGCGCTGATGGCAGGACGCCTGCCGGCCGCGCTGCTGCTGCTGCTCTGGCAGGCGAAGGGGCGATCCGTCGGTCCGCCCGCATTGGCGCTGCTGCTGGCCGTCGTGGTCGCTGTCACCGGCGCCCTGCCGCAGATGCAACTCTACGACCGCCTGGGCGGCGGGCTGGCGCTGGCCGCCCTCCTGCTGGCGCTCCCGTTCCTGGCGCCGTCGCGAGCGGACAGCGCCCCGCGTCTGCTGCTGTTGGGCGCCCTCGCCGGGCTCGACTATGCCTGGGCCAGCGGCCTCGTCGAGGCGCAGCCGATCCATGCCGCCCTGCTGGTCGGCGCCCTTGCCCTATCGCTGACCGTCCGGCCCCTGCCGCGCCTGGTCGCGGAGGCCGGCACCTTCCTCGCGGCAGGCGCCTACGGCTGGCTGATCGCCGAGAGCGATCGGCGTGTCGGCGGACTGCTGGCCGCGGCTCTCTTCGGACCCGCCATGCTGTGGTGGATGCGGCAGCACCTTGCCTTGCTACGGCGGCTCGCGCCGCTCGCCGCGGCAGGCGTCGCGCTCCTGCTGCTGGCGCAGCCGGTCTATCTGCTCGCCAAGTCCGGCCGGCTCGATCGCTACGGGCCGGCGGACGTCGCGTTCCTGGACCTGCAGCGCTGGGCGCGGCAGGCGACGCCGCCGGACAGTCTCTTCCTGCAGCCGGATGCGCAGCTCGTGCCGAACCTGACGCCCTCGTTCTGGACCTATGCGCGCCGCCCGGCCTGGGTCGACTGGCGGCAGGGCGCGGCGGTGCACTGGAGGCCGGATTTCTATCCGCTCTGGCGCCAACGCATGCGCGAGGCCGTCGCGCTCGACGACGTCGCCGCCAAGCTCGCCTACGCGAAGGCACACGCCATTCCCTACGTGATCCTGGCCGCCGACGAAGCGCTGCCGGCCGGCGCGCCGGCGCCGCTCTACGAGGACCGCTTCTGGCGCGTGCTGCCGGCTAACTGAGCAGCGGCAGCAGGAGCGGCACGAAGATCGCGGTCACCAGCGCGTTCAGGCCCATGGCAAGGCCCGCGAAGCTGCCGGCGAGATCGTCCACGGTGAAGGCGCGCGCCGTGCCGATGCCGTGCGCGGTCAAGCCCAAGGCGAAGCCCTGCGCCGCCGAGTCGCGCACGCGCAGGAGCCTGAAGAGCGGCAAGGCGATGACCGAGCCGAGCGTTCCGGTCAGCACCACCAGCACGGCGGTCAGCGACGGCAGGCCGCCGATCTCCTCGGCGACGCCCATGGCGACCGGCGTGGTAATCGACTTCGGCGCCAGCGACAGCACGGTCTGGCGGTCGGCGTCCAGGAGCCAGGCGATGCCGACGCCGCTGACGATGGCGGTCAGCGATCCAGTCACGAGCGCGATGACAATGGGTCCGAGGGCCTGGCGCACCTGCGCCAGGTTGCGGAAGAGCGGCACGGCCAGCGCCACGGTCACCGGCCCCAGGAGGAAGTGCACGAACTGGGCACCCTCGAAGTAGGTGTCGTAGGGCGTACCGGTGGCGAGCAGGATCGCGATGACGATCCCGACCGAGAGCAGCAGCGGGTTCGCCCAGGCCTGCTTGCCGGACCGGGTGTAGATCCCGTAGCCGACCATGTAGGCGACGAGCGTCACGGTCAGCCAGAGCAGCGGGCTCTGCCTCAGATAGACCCAGAGTTCCTCGCCGATCATGCCGGAAGCTTGCCGCGGACGGCCCGGCCGGAGACCCAGCGGAACACCAGGGCGGTCACCACCAGGGTCAGGAGGGTCGAGGCGGCGACCGCGACCGCGATCGGCAGCCACTCGGCCTCGAGCGTCTCCAGGTGCGCCATCAGGCCGACGCAGGCCGGCACGTACATCAGGATCAGGTTGGCGAGCAGCGTGTCGGCGGTCGGCTCGACCAGCGCCAGCGTGCTCCTGCGCAGGACCAGCAGCACCAAGAGGAAGATCATCCCGAACACCGGTCCGGGGACCGGCAGCTGCAGGAGGCGCGTCAGCGACTCGCCCGCGAGCTGGCAGGCGAGCAGCAGCGTCATCGCCGCAAGCATGGGCCGCTCAGAGCACCTTTTCGGCGATGGCCTCGTGCGCGGCCAAAGCCGCCGCCGTCACCATGTCCTGCACCGTGGCCGCCAGCGGCACGATCTGCGCCGGCTTGGAGAGACCGATCAGGAGCGGTCCGATCAGCGTGCCGAAGCCGAGCTCGCCCAGGATGTTGGTGACGATCGACGCCGAATGCAGCGCCGGCATGATCAGCACGTTCGCCGGGCCGGAGAGCCGGCAGAAGGGATAGAGCTCGCGCATGCGCTCGTAATTGAGCGCGATCTGCACCTGCATCTCGCCGTCGTACTCGAAGTCGACGTGCCGGCGGTCCAGCACCTTGATCGCCTCGCGCACGCGCACCGCGCGCTCGCGCTCGGGATCGCCGAAGTTGGAGTAGGACAGCAGCGCCACGCGCGGCTCGTGCCCCAGCGCGCGCGCCTGGGATGCCGCCTGCACGGCGATGTCGGCCAGCTCCTCGGGCGTGGGCACCTCGTGCACCAGCGTGTCGGCGACGAAGAGCGAGCGCCGGCGCGCGACGATGATCGAAAGCCCGAAGGGCCGCCAGCCAGGCTTGGCGTCGAGCGCGCGCAGGAGGTCGGCATAGGTGCGCGAGAAGTTGCGGGTGAGCCCGGTCACCAGCGCGTCGGCCTCGCCGGTCGCCACCATGCAGGCGGCGAAGACGTTGCGGTTCTGGTTCACCATGCGCTGGCAGTCGCGGTAGAGGTGGCCCTGGCGCTGCAGGCGGTTGAACAGGAACTCGGTGTAGCGCTCGCGGTGGTTCGCGATGCCGGCGTTGATCACCTGCGCGAAGTCGCCGCTGAGGCCCAGGCCCTTGGTGATCTCGGCGATGCGGTTCTGCCGGCCGACCAGGATCGGTTCGCCGTAGCCCGCCTGCGAGAAGGCGAAGGCGGCGCGCACGGTCTTCTCCTCCTCGCCCTCGGCGAAGACGACGCGGCAGGGATGCTCGCGCACCTTCTCGAAGATCGCCTGGAGGGAGTCCGAGGTCGGGTCGAGCCGGGCCATGAGCTGGTGCTCGTAGGCCTCCATGTCCTCGATCGGCCGGCGCGCCACCTTGGTGCGCATGGCGGCGAGCGCCACGGCCTTGGGGATCTCGACGATGAGGCGCGGGTCGAAGGGTGCCGGGATGATGTACTCCGGCCCGTAGCGCAGCCGCCGGCCGGCGTAGGCGCGGTCGACCTCGTCCGGCACGTCCTCGCGGGCCAGCGCCGCCAACGCCTCGGCCGCGGCGATCTTCATCTCCATGTTGATGGTCTTGGCGCGCACGTCGAGCGCGCCGCGGAAGATGTAGGGGAAGCCCAGAACGTTGTTTACCTGATTGGGATAGTCGCTGCGGCCGGTGGCGACGATGGCATCCTGGCGGACTTCGCGCACCTCTTCCGGCGTGATCTCGGGATCGGGGTTCGCCATGGCGAAGATGATCGGCTGCGGCGCCATCGAGGCCACCATCTCCTTGGTGACCGCGCCCTTGGCGGAGAGGCCGAAGAAGACGTCGGCGCCCTTCACCGCCGAGATGGTGAAGTCGATGGGCGACAAGCCGATCATCTTCGCCATGGCCAATCCCGACCCGGAAATCACGCCGGAAGAGGCGCATGCCGCGCGCAAGGACGCAATCGTCGCGACGGGCCGTTCGGACTATCCGAACCAGGTCAACAACGTGCTGTGCTTCCCGTATATCTTC
>DATEDK010000264.1:0-10032 GCA_035281685.1 Kiloniellales bacterium
GCGGCATCGGCATCTACGACGTCGCCGATCCGGCCAAGCCGCACCGGCTCGCGCGCTGGGACACTGTCGGCAAGGGCGTGCACCGCTTCGACTTCGACGGCCGCTACGCCTACATCTCGCCGACCGCCGAGGGCTACGTCGGCAACATCTGCATGATCCTCGACCTGCGGGATCCGGCAAAGCCCGAGGAAGTCGGGCGCTGGTGGATCCCCGGCCAGTGGAAGGCCGGCGGCGAGGCCTATCCCTGGGACAACTGGACCCCGCCGCGCTGCCACCATCCACTGCGCGTGGGCGACCGGCTTTACACCAGCTACTGGCACCACGGCTTCTACATCCTCGACATCTCCGATCTGTCGAAACCGATAGCGATCAGCGGGCTCAACACCTCGCCGGTCTATCCGCACCCGACTCATACCTGCCTGGTGATTCGCGAGCCGGTGAAGGGCCGCCGCATCATGGTGGTGGCGGACGAGGACGTGGCGAAGCTCTGGCCCGCCGCCCCCGCCTTCGCCTGGGTCTACGACATCACGCAGGAGCAGATGCCCGTGCCGATCGCGACCTGGCAGGTGCCGGGTCTCGACCCCGACGGCGCCCCACAGCCGCCGTTCATGGGCTGCCACCAGCCCTCGGAGCGCTTCAACGGCACGGTCATTCCCTTCGCCTGGTTCGCCAAGGGCCTGCGCATCGTCGACTTCAAGGACCCCTACGCGCCCGTCGAGCTTGGCTACTACGAGCCCGACCCGCCGCCCGGCTGCCAGCTCTCCTCCTCCAATGACGTCACCATCGACAGCCGCGGATTGGTCTACCTGGTCGACCGCCAGCGCGGCGTGGACATCATCGAAACCAGCGTCTGGTGAGCCCCATGGCCAACCCGAAGATCCAACCGATCGGCAAGAAGAACCCGAACCTGCCCTTCCATCCGGCGGTGCGCGCCGGCGACTACATCTTCGTCTCCGGCCAGGTGGCCAAGGACGAGAAGGGCACCATGTGCGTCGGCAACATCGAGGAGGAGACGCGCTGGACCATCGAGGCGATCCGCCGGATCCTGAAGGAAGCCGGCGCCGATCTCTCGGACGTCGTACGCATCACCGTGTACCTCGAGGACGCGCGCGACTTCGGCCGCTACAACGGAGTCTTCAAGGAGTACTTTCCCGACGGCAACATCGCCCGCACCACGGTGGAGGCGCGCGCCGTGATCAGTTGCAGGATCGAGATGGACGCCATTGCCTATAAACCACAGGGCTGAGAAGGGGGACCGATGTTGAGGCTTCTGGGACGCGCAACCTCCGGCAACGTGCAGAAGGTGATCTTCCTGCTGGAAGAGCTGGGCCTGCCCTACCAGCGCGAGGACTACGGCCGGCAGTTCAACAACACCGGTGGCGACTACCTGAAGCTCAATCCCAACGCCAAGGTGCCGACGCTGGTCGACGGCGACACCGTGGTCTGGGAGTCGAACTCGATCCTGCGCTACCTCGCGAGCAAGCACGGCGGCGGCAAGCTCTATCCCGCCGATCCGGCCGCCCGCAGCCAGGTCGAGCGCTGGATGGATTGGCAGCTCTCCGCGCTCTACAACCCCTATGTCGCGATGTTCCGCGAGGCGAAGAAGCCGGCCGCCGAACGCTCCGCCACCTTCGCCGCCGACGAGAAGGACCTGGGCGCGCAGCTCTCCATCCTCGAAGGGTCTCTGGCGCAGCATGCCCACGTCGCCGGCAAGGACCTGAGCCTCGCGGACATCGCGCTGGCGCCGATCGTGGCGCGCTGTCTCGACTACCCGATCTCCCTGCCGGACCTGCCGAAGACCAAGGCCTGGCGCCAGGCGATGGCGGCACGCCCCGCGTTCAAGAAGGCCACGGCGGCTTGAGCAAGAAGGAAAAGGCACGATGAAGGCAGCAGTGGTTGGGCTCGGCACCATGGGCCCCGGGATCGCGGCGACGCTGACGCGGGCCGGCATGACCGTCTCCTGTTACGACATCAGCGCCGACCAGCGCGCCAAGACTCCGGAGCTCGCCAAGCAGGCGAACGGCGTGCTGGCCGCGCTCGGCGTGCCGGACAAGGGCAAGGGCGAGCCCAAGGTCGCCGCCACGCTGGCGGAGGCCTGCGAGGGCGCCGAGCTCGTAGTCGAGACCGTGCCGGAGAAGCTCGACATCAAGGCGGCGGTCTTCAAGGACATCGACGGCCTGGTGTCGAAGACCTGCGTCATCGCCTCGAACACCTCGGGCATTCCGATCACCAAGCTGCAGGCCGGCAACTCCAACCCCGGCCGGGTGGTCGGCATGCACTGGTCGAACCCGGCGCACGTCATCCCGATGATCGAGGTGATCGCCGGCAACGAGACCGCGCCCAAGACCGTGCAGTGGATGGTCGATACCATCAAGAACCTGGGCCTCCTGCCAGTGGTCGTGCAGAAGGACGTGCCCGGTTTCGTGGAGAACCGCATCCTCTACGCGCTGCTGCGCGAGTGCGTCGATCTGGTCGAAAAGGGCGTGATCGACGCCGAGGGCCTCGACACCTGCGTTTCCTGGGGCATCGGCTACAAGCTCTCGGTGATCGGCCCGATGGCGCTGCTCGATATGGCCGGTCTCGACATCTACAACGCGGTCGGCAGCTACCTGAATGCCGACCTGAACAACCGGGCGGACGTCGCCCCCTACGTGACGGAGCGCATCAAGCAGGGCAAGCTGGGCATGAAGACCGGCGGCGGGATCTTCAGCTACACGCCGGAGCAGGTGGGCCAGCTGCGCGGCCAGCGGGCGAAGAAGCTGGTGGCGGTGCGCAAGGCCCTGGAGAGCTAAAGACCTTGAGCTGAAAGTGGGCGTTTTTCCTGAGGCTTTACAAACGGGAGGCAAGAAAAACATGACCACGACGTTCAAGACCCTGGCCGGCGTGACGACGGCCCTGGTCCTGTCCGGCGCCCTCGCGCTTGCGGCGAGTGCGGCCGAGGTGACGAAACTGGCGATCCTGGTGCCCGAGCAGGGCACCGACTTCGGCTGGAACCAGCAGGGCGTCGACGCCGCCCGGGCGGTGGCCGAGAAGTATGGCCTGGAGTTCCTGCCGGCCGAGGGCCTGGGCTACGGCGACGTGCGTCCGACGCTGCGCGAGCTCGCCGGCGAGGGCGCCAGCCTGATGATCGCCCATGCCAGTGGCTACAACACCGCGGCACCGGAGATCGCGGCCGAGACCAAGGTGCCGGTCGCCATCGTCGACACCCCGACCGGCCTGGTGCCGGGCCTGGTGGCCGACTACACGCTCTCCGGTCACGAGGGCGCCTATCTCGCCGGCGTGCTCGCCGCCACGATGACCCGCACCGGCACGCTCGGCATCGTCGTGTCGGGCGAGCCGCCGTCCTGGAACTCGCAGTCGGCCGCCTTCGCGCAGGGCGCCAAGGCGACCAAGCCGGACGTGAAGCTGGTCTACGCGGTGATCGGCCCGGCCGCCTACTCGGACGCCGCCGGCGGCAATCGCGTGACGCAATCGGTGATCGGCGCCGGCGCCGACATCGTCTTCGGCCAGGGCGACGGCTCGTCCTTCGGCATGATCCAGGCGGTCGAGACCACCAAGGCGGTCGACGGCGGCCAGGCCTGGTTCATCGACGTGATCGGCGACAAGACCTCGCTCGACAAGGGCTTCCTGCTCTCGTCGGTGCTGTGGGACATGGTGCCGGTCTACTCGGCCATGGTGGAGGACCTGAAGGCCGACACCTTCGGTACCAAGCACTACTCGATCCAGCTCTCCGACGACTCGGTCCGCCTGCTGCAGACCAAGCACATCCCGGCGGACGTCTGGACCAAGGTGATGGCGATCCGCGACGACATCGTCAGCGGCAAGCTGAAGCTCGAGCCCGTGTTCGACGCTGAGGCCGTGCGCGCGCTGATGACCTCGGTCGAAGCGCCGCCGCAGTAAGTCCGTTCGGTTGACGGACGGGGGCGGCCGCGAGGTCGCCCCCGTTTTGTTAGAGAGTAAGTCACAACTGCCTGACAAGGCGTCCCCTCGCCCCGCGCAGCGGGGAGAGGGACAGGGTGAGGGGCAGTTGCGACCTGTCCGTCAGGCAGCGCCGCGTGGATAGTCTCTAAACGCCCCTCACCCCAACCCTCTCCCCGCTACGCGGGGCGAGGGCTTCACAGGAGAGCGGGGGACGTGACGGAGGTACGCCAGCAGGTGATGAACGACAGCAGCGCGAGCGCCGTCCCGGCCATCTCGCTGACAGGCATCACCAAGCGCTTTCCCGGCGTGCTGGCGAACGATGCCATCTCCCTCGATCTCAACGCCGGCGAGATCCATGTGCTGCTGGGCGAGAACGGCGCCGGCAAGTCGACGCTGATCGCCATCCTCGCCGGCATGCAGCAGCCCGACAGTGGCGAGATTCGCGTGCGTGGCCGGCCGGTGCGCATCGGCTCGCCGCGCGAGAGCCTGGCTCTCGGCATCGGCACGGTGTTCCAGCACGTCCTGCTGGTGCCGAGCCTGACCGTCCTCGAGAACCTCATGCTGGGCCGCTCCTGGTGGCGGCCGCTCGACCGCCGCGCCACCCTGGCGCGCTTCCAGGAACTCTCCCGCACGCTCGGCGTCACCATCGACCCCGACGCACCGGTCGGTCGCCTCGGCCTCGGCCAGCAGCAGCAGGTCGAGATCATGCGCGCGCTCTGGCGCGGCGAGGGCGTGCTGATCCTGGACGAGCCGACGTCGATGCTGACCCCGCAGGGCGTCGAGGACCTCGGCCGGGTCATGCGCCGCCTGGCGAGCCAGGGCATCGCCGTCATCTTCATCACCCACAAGCTGCGCGAGGCCTACGCCTTCGGCGACCGAATCTCCGTGCTCCGCCTGGGCCGCAAGGTCGGCGAGCTGCCGCCCGAGCGCCTGCGCGCGATGGACGAGGCGGCCGCGACCCACGAGGTCGTGCGCCTGATGTTCGGCACGGTCGAGGGCCATCGTGGGGACAGCGAGACGCTCCTGGCGCGCGGCCGCCACCGGCGCAAGGGGCGGGTCGACCCAGCCACGCCGCCAGTCCTGACGCTGCGCAATGTGTCGACCCACGCGGCGAGCGGCGAGTGCGGGCTGACCGACGTCTCTCTGGAGCTCCGACCGGGCGAGGTGCTGGGCATTGCCGGTATCGACGGCAACGGCCAGAAGCACCTGGCCGAGGTGCTGGCCGGCCAGCGGCCCGCCTCCGCCGGCCGCATCGAGATCGACGGCCGCGACGCGACACGGGAGGACGTCGGCCAGCGCCGCGAGCACGGCCTCAGCTACATCACCGACGAGCGGCTGGGCGAAGGCACGGTCGGCCCCTTCTCGGTGGCCACCAACCTGGTGCTGAAGGAGATCGGCCAGCCGCCCTACTGGCGCCACGGCATCACGCTCTGGCAGCGCATCAACGAGCTGGCGCGCCGCACCATTCGGCAGCACGATGTGCGCACGCCCAGCGAACGCACGCCGATCGCGAAGCTCTCCGGCGGCAACGTGCAGAAGGTGCTGCTGGCGCGCGAGCTGGGCCACGCGACCCGGATCGCTGTCTTCAACAAGCCCACCTACGGTCTCGACCTGCAGAACATCCGTCTCGCCCGCCGGCGGATCGCCGAGGGCGCCGCGGCCGGCCTCGCCACCCTGCTGATCTCGACCGAATTGGACGAGCTGCTGGAACTCAGCGACCGCATCGCCGTCATGTACCGCGGCCGCATCGCCGGGATTGTGGAGAACCCCGTCGCGGAAACCGGCAGCGACATCGAGCTCACACTGGGGCGGCTGATGACCGGAGCGGCGGCATGAGCGTCATCGCCGAAAGCCCGCCGCGCGGTGCCTGGCTTGGCGGGGTGGCGCGCATCGCCCTGCCGGTGCTGCTGGCGCTGGTCGTCGGCGGACTGATCCTGCTGGCGCTGGAGAAGAACCCGCTCGAGTACTACGCCTTCGTCGTCGAGCGCGGCCTCCTGAGCTGGGCCGGCCTGCAGGAATCGATCACGCGCTCGGCGCCGCTGCTGCTGATCGCCGCCGGCCTCATCGTCGCCTTCCGGGCCGGCATCTGGAATCTCGGCGTCGACGGCCAGTTCCTGCTTTCCGCCGTCGCCGCCGCTGCCCTGGCGCCGGCGCTGGCTCCGGTGCTGCCGGACTGGCTGACACTCACGCTTTCCTGCCTGCTCGCCTTCGCCATCGGCGCGCTCTGGTCGGTGGTCCCGGCGCTGCTCAAGGCTCGCTTCGGCATCAACGAGATCATCACCAGCCTGATGATGTCCTTCCTCGGCATCTCCTTCGCCAACGTCCTGGTGAAACTGGTTTTCCGCGATCCCGGCACGACCGTGCCGCAGACCCTGACGCTGCCGGTCGAGGACCGCCTGGCCCGCCTCTTCGGCAGCACGGTCAACTGCGGGGTCATCATCGCCGTGCTGGCGGTGCTGCTGGTGCACCTGATGATGACGCGCACCGCCTTCGGCCTGAAGCTGCAGGTGGTGGGCGCCAATCCGCGTGCCGCCGTGCACGCCGGCCTGCCCGTCGGCCGGCTCACCGTCGCCACCTTTGCGCTCTCCGCCGGCCTCGCCGGCCTCGCCGGAGCCGTCGAGGTCGTGGGCGTGCTGGGGACGATCCGCGCCGACTGGAACCCGGCCTACGGCCTGCTCGTCGTGCCGCTGGTCTTCCTCGCCCGCTTCAACGGCCCCGCCGTCATCGCCTTCGTCTTCTGCTTCGCCGTGCTGCAGATCGGCGGCGAGAGCGCTGCCCGGCGCCTGGGCGTGCCGCACTTCTACGTGCTGGTGCTGGTCGGCCTGCTGCTCCTGTTCCTCGCGGTCGTCGAGTACCTCGACCATCGCCGCCGCGCGAGCCGGGGAGCCTGATGGACGCCTTCCTCAGCCAGACTTTCCTGACCGCGCTCATCTTCGGCGCCGTGACCGCCGGCGTGCCGCTGCTGCTGGCGGGCCTCGGCGAGCAGATCAGCGAAAAGGCCGGCGTGCTGAACATCGGCATCGAGGGCATGATGCTGATGGGTGCCTACGTCGGCTTCGTCGTCGCCTTTGAGAGCGGTTCGTTCTGGCTCGGATTCATCGGCGGCGCCGGCGGCGGCATGGCGGTCGCCCTCATCATGGCGCTCCTTTGCGTGCGCCTGGCAATGAACCAGATCGTGATCGGCATCGCGCTCACCCTCGGCGTCGAAGGACTGACCGCGCTGCTGCACCACTTCCAGTTCGCCCGGTCCTATCCGCGGCTGGACGCCGTTCCGGTGCTGGCGCTCCCCGGCCTCGACGGCATCCCCGTGCTGGGGCCGGCGCTCTTCCAGCACCATCCGCTGGTCTACCTGGGGGTCCTGCTCGTGCCGCTCCTGGGCTGGCTCTACCGGCAGAGCGCCGTCGGCCTCAACCTGGAAGCGGCCGGCAATTCCCCCGCCGCCCTCGATGCCTCGGGCGTCAGCGTGGTGCAGACTCGCAGCGCCGCCGTCCTGGCGACCGGCGCGCTGGCCGGCCTGGGCGGCGCCTATATGGCCGAGGTCGGCGCCGGCCTCTTCATCCCCTTCATGACCGGCGGCGCCGGCTTCATCGCCATCGTGCTCGCCATGCTGGCGCGTGGCCGGCCGCTTTGGGTGCTTTTGGGCGCGCTTCTCTTCGGCGTCAGCCTGGCGCTCACCACCGCCTTGCAGGTCACCGGCGTCGACGTGCCGACCGACGTGGTGCAGATGCTGCCCTTCGCCATGGTGATCCTCGTCCTGGTGCTCTTCGCCCGGCACTCCGTGCTGCCCCCGGCCCTCGGCCTGCCCTACATTCGCGGCGATCGCTAGGAGATCCTCGATGACAGATAAGGTTGCCATCATCACCGCCGCCGGCTCCGGCATGGGCGCCGCGGCCGCGCGCCGCCTGGCCGAGGACGGCTTCCGGATCGCCGTCCTCTCCTCTTCCGGCAAGGGCGAGGCCTTGGCGAAGGAGCTGGGCGGCGTCGGCGTCACCGGTACCAATCAGTCGAACAACGACCTGAAGCGCCTGGTCGACGCGACCATGCAGAAGTGGGGCCGTGTCGATGCCCTCGTGAACAGCGCGGCGCACGGGCCGCGCGCACCGATCCTCGAGATCACCGACGAGCAGTGGCACAAAGGCATCGACGTCTATTTCATGAACGTCGTGCGCGCGACGCGGCTGGTGGCGCCGATCATGATCGCGCAGAAGGGCGGCGCAATCGTCAACGTCTCGACCGCCTGGGCCTTCGAGCCGAGCGCGATGTTCCCGACCTCGGCGGTGGCTCGCGCTGGGCTTGCGTCCTACACCAAGATCTTCGCGGACCAGTACGCGGCCAGCAACGTGCGCATGAACAACGTGCTGCCCGGCTGGATCGACAGCCTGCCGGCGACCGCCGAGCGGCGCGACTCCGTGCCGATGAAGCGCTACGGCACCTCCGAGGAGGTCGCTGCGACCATCGCCTTCCTGGTGTCCGACGGCGCTGCCTACATCACCGGGCAGAACATCCGGGTCGACGGCGGCGTGACGCGCTCGGTCTGACGAGAAAATGCTAGGCTGAGAGGCAAAGGCGGCCCGCAAGACCGCCCGTTCAGGGGAGAAAAAAGGATGTCCGATACCAAGGTCTACTTGCTCGACGGCGGCTCGCTGGTGATCGACGGCTTCCACGTCTTCTGGAACCGCGGCCCCGGCGGCGAGGTGCGCTTTCCGACCTACGCCGTGCTGATCGACCATAAGGACGGCCGCTACCTCTTCGACTCCGGCTACGACTACGACCACGTCATGCGCGTGCTGCCCTTCGAGAAGCCGCAGCAGACGCCCGAGCAGACGATCCCCGGCGCGCTCGCGAAGATCGGGCTGAAGGCGAGCGACATCGACTACGTCATCAACTCGCACTACCACTTCGACCACTGCGGCGGGAACAAGCACTGCACCAGCGCCTGCACGCTCTGCCACGCCAAGGAACTGGAGGCGGCCGCGCATCCGCAGCCCTTCGAGCACCTGGGCTACAGCGATCTCACCTTCCAGCCGGAGCTCGCGAAGAAGAAGCAGAACCCGCTGCCGCCCGACCCGGCGCGCGACATGTACACGCCGCGCTTCGAGACGCTGACCGGCGACCAAGAGATCGCCAAGGGCCTCTGGCTCTTCGAGACCCCGGGCCACACCGCCGGCCACTACTCGCTGATGGTCGAGCTGAAGAACCGCCGGCCGATGCTGTTCACCGCCGACGCCTGCTACTCGAAGAAGAACCTGGACATGATGTGCATCTCCTCCTTCCACCTCGACCCGGTGGGGAGCGTGCAGTCACTGACCCGCCTGAAGGAGCTCGCAGCCAAGCACGACGCCGAGCTCTTCTACAGCCACGACATGGAGAGCTGGGGCAGCTACGTGAAGGCGCCGGGATACTACAGCTAAGCACGGATGCCGAAGTCCCCCCTCGCCCCGCAAAGCGGGCAGAGGGTCGGGGTGAGGGGCGGTTTCTTATTGGGGAGCGAGCGCTGGCAGCGCTACCGACCGACACCCCTCACCCTGTCCCTCTCCCCGCTGGCGCGGGGCGAGGGGACCCCTGGCCCGATGACCAGCGGGCTCACCACCGCACCATCCCCGCATCGACCGCCAGCGTCTGGCCGGTGATCCAGTGCGCCTCCTCCGAGGCGAGGAAGGCGACCGCCGGCGCGATGTCGGCCGGCGTGCCGCGGCCCTTGATCGCCTGCAGCATCTCGACGAAGCCGAAGGCCTCCCGGTGCGGCGTGGTCTGCACGCCCTCGGTGTCGGTCAGGCCCGGCGCGATGCAGTTGACCGTAATCTTGTAGGCGCCGAGCTCGGTCGCGAGCGCCCGGCTGAAGGTCATCACGCCGCCCTTGGTCGCGACGTAGTGCGCCATGTTCGGCGTGCCGGCGAAGATCGAGTTGGAGCAGATGTTGACGATCCGCCCGTAGCCGTTCTTGCGCATGAGCTCGGAGCCGGCCTTGCACATCAGGAAGAGGCCGTCGAGGTTCACCCGGTGCACCCGCCGCCACTCGTCGAAGTCGAGCTCGTCCCATTTCACGAAGGGCACGATCGCCGCGCAGTTCACCAGCACGTCGAGCTTGCCTGCTTTTTTCAACACGGCCGC
>DATEDK010000265.1:0-2074 GCA_035281685.1 Kiloniellales bacterium
TGGTGCGGAGCTCGGCACCTTCGGCTTGCACGGCCAGCACGGTGCAGGATTTGACCGAACGGCCGTTGAGATCGACCGTGCAGGCGCCGCAGTGCGTGGTCTCGCAGCCGACGTGCGTGCCGGTCAGGCCCAGCGTCTCACGGATGAAGTGGACGAGCAGCGTGCGCGGCTCGGCCAGGCCCTCGGCCGGCTTGCCGTTCACGCTGAGCTTGATGTGCTGCTTTGCCATGGCTCCCCCCTAGCCCCGAGCCCGCGCGAAGGCGGACTGCAGGGCGCGCGTCACCATCACGCCGCCCGCGTGCTTGCGGTAGGCCACGGTGCCGCGGCCGTCGGCGGCCGGTTCCATGATGGCCTCCGCTGCCTTGGCGGCAGCCTTCAGCGTCGCGGCTTCGAGCGCCTTGCCGACGACGCCGGCGGCCGCCGCGCCGGCGAGCAGCACGGTCGGACCGAGGTTGGTCAGCGCGATCGCGCAGGCGCTCACCCGCCCGCCGGCCTTGGTCAGCGTCACCGCCGCGGCCGCCGTGGCGTAGTCGCCGACCTTGCGCTTCAGCTTCTCGTAGGCCTGGCCCTGCCCCGCCGGCGGCAGGGGGATCTCGACGTGCGTCAGGATCTCGCCCGGCTGCAGCGCCGTCTGATAGGTGCCCTGGTAGAAGGCGCGCGCCTTGACGCTGCGCTGGCCCCTCGGCCCGGCCAGGCGGTAGGTCGCATCGAGGCAGAGCATCACCGCCGGCATGTCGTTGCCGGGATCGCCATTGGCCACGTTGCCGCCGAGCGTGCCGAGGTAGCGCACCTGCGGATCAGCCACCTGGCGCGCCGTCTCGCCCAGGATCGGCAGTGCCTCGGCCAGCACCGGCGAGGCGATGATCTCGTGCTGCGTCGTGGTCGCGCCGATGACGATCCGGCCGCCGTCCTTCGCGATGCCGCGCAGCTCCTCGATGGCGGCGAGGTCGACCAGCGCCGGCGGCGTCGCCAGCCGGAGCTTCATCATCGGCAGCAGGCTGTGTCCGCCGGCCAGCGGCCGCGCGTCGGGCGTGCTGCCCAGCAGCTTGATGGCGTCCGCCAGCGAGCGCGGGCGGTGATAGTCGAAGGCGGCTGGGATCATGGCTCTCCTCCCTCCCCGGCCGGTCCGGCAGCTGGGCCGGACCGGCGCCTTTCTTCTTGCTTGCGGGCTGCAGCGAGGCGCGTCCGGGAAGGACTGTAGAAGGCCCTGCGGACAGCGAATCCGGCTCCGGCACCGGCGCCACTGCGGCGCACGAACGGCGGCGTTCGCGCACGAACTGCGTCAGCTATTCTGGCGTAGTTTGTGTCCTGGCGCGGAGTTTCGCCCGCGTCCGTTCACGCCAAGGCGAAGCCGGAGCTCGTTGTAGCGGGCACGGCTCACGGGAATCGAGCGCCCTTCGCCGCCCTCGACCTCGACCACCCCGCCGTCGCGGGCCCGGCGCAGGGTGCGGACATGGCTGAGGGCGATGAGGTGGCTGCGGTGCACACGCATGAAGCTCTGGCCATCGAGCTGGGCCTCGGCTTCGGAGATCGACCAGGGCGAGAGGTACTCGCGCCGGCCGTCGAAGACGAGGGTGTAGTGCGCGTTGGCCTGGATCGAGCGGACTTCGCCGACCGGGATGGTGGTGCGCGCGCCCTCGCGCTCGACCGGCAGCACGCCCAGCAGGAGGCCATTGCGGTTGGCCGGCTGGGCCAGCCCGGCCGTCAGCTCCGCGGTCGACGGCGCGGCCGCCTCGGCCGCCGGTGCGGCCGGCTTCTCGCGCGGCTCGGGCACCAGGAAGAGGAGGAAGCAGCCGGAGATCATGAAGGCGAGGATGGCGACGATGATGGCGAGCGAACCGGCCGACATCACCAGGCCCTCGGCCGGTGCCGAGGCGTCGGCCATCGCCGTCATGCCGGCCATCGCGGTGTAGTGCATGCCGGAGACGGCAAGGCCGAAACCGGCCGCGCTCAGCGCCAGCGGCGGGTGGCGCCGGCGCGTCACGATCATCCAGAGCACGGCGCCGGAGACGGCGACCGCGATCACGGCCGAGGCCGCCATGAAGCCAGGGTCGTGATGCTGGTGGATCGGCCC
>DATEDK010000266.1:0-3078 GCA_035281685.1 Kiloniellales bacterium
TCTCAGTCCAACTCCATGTTCATCCCGGCGCTGGTGAAGCCGCCGTCGACCGCCAGTGTGTGCCCGTTCACATAGGCGGCCTCGTCCGAGCAGAGGTAGGCGACCGCGCCGGCGATCTCCTCCGGCGTGCCGTAGCGGGCGAGCGGAATCGCCTTGTGATAGGCCTCGCGGGTCGCCGCCGTGTGCACCCGGCGGGTGAGCGGCGTGTCGACCGGACCGGGCGCCACTGCGTTCACGGTGATGCCGAGCGGGCCGAGCTCGACGGCGAGCGTCTCGGTGAAGGAGATGAGTCCGCCCTTCGAGGTGGCATAGGCGGTGCGGCCGGCGAGCCCGCGCAGTCCGGTGATCGAGGCGATGTTGACGATGCGGCCGCCAGGCTGCCGGCCGCGCTCGATGCCCGCCAGCATCCGCCGGGCGGCGCGCTGGGTCAGCTCGAAGACCGCAGTCAGGTTGACCGCCAGGACCCGGTCCCATTCCGCGCGGGACAAGGCCAGAAACGCTACCTGCTGGCCGATGCCGGCGTTGTTCACCAGCACGTCGAGGCGCCCGCCCTCCGGCAGCGCGGTGGCGAAGAGCCGGTCGAGGGCGGCAGTGTCCGTCAGGTCGAGCACCTGCGGGGCGAGGCTGCCGGACAGCCCCGTCGCGGCTACGGCGGTCTCGGCCAGCGCCGCCTCCTGCAGGTCGACCGCCAGGACCCGCAGGCCGTCGGCCGCCAGGCGGAGCGCGATGGCGCGGCCGAGGCCGGAGCCCGCCCCTGTGACGATCGCAACCCTGCCGTCATGTTGCATCGCACACTCCCCGGGTCTATCTCATCCCCAGACCCTAGCCACGGCGCCCGGCCGCCGGAAGGACGCACCCCATGACCGCCTGCATCATCGGTTGGAGCCACAGCCCCTTCGGCAAGCACGAAGGCAAGGACACGGAAGCGCTGATCGCCGAGGTGGCGACCCAGGCGGTGGCCGATGCCGGCCTCGCGCCCGAGGACATCGACGAGATCTTTCTCGGCACCTATGGCGAGGGTTTCTCGCCGCAGGGCTTCCAGGCTTCGCTGGTGCTGCAGACCTCGCCGGCCTTCCGCTTCAAGCGCGCGACCCGCGTCGAGAACGCCTGCGCCACCGGCTCGGCCGCCGTGCACCAGGGCATCAAGTCGATCCGCGCGCGCGATGCGCGCTTCGTGCTGGTAGTGGGTGTGGAGAAGATGACCGCGCTGCCCAACGCCGAGATCGGCCTCAACCTCCTGAAGGCCTCCTACGTGAAGGAGGAGAGCAACATCGAGGGCGGCTTCGCCGGCGTCTTCGGCCAGATCGCCGGGCAGTACTTCCAGCGCCACGGCGACCAGTCCGACGCGCTGGCGCTGATCGCGGCGAAGAATCACAAGAACGGCGTCGCCAATCCCTATGCGCAGATGCGCAAGGACCTGGGCTACGACTTCTGCCGCAATGTCTCGGAGAAGAACCCCTACGTCGCCGGCCCCCTGAAGCGCACCGACTGCTCGCTGGTCTCCGACGGCGCGGCCGCGCTGGTGCTGACCGACACGCAGACGGCGCTGCGCATGGGCAAGGCCATCGCCTTCCGCGCGCACGAGCACGCGCAGGACTACCTGCCGCTCTCCAAGCGCGACATCCTGCTGTTCGAGGGCTGCACCCAGGCCTGGAAGCAGGCGCACGAGGCGGCCGGCACCACGATCGACGACCTCTCGCTGGTCGAGACGCACGACTGCTTCACCATCGCCGAGTTGATCGAGTACGAGGCCATGGGCCTGACGCCGCGGGGCGAGGGCGCTCGGGCGATCAAGGAAGGCTGGGTCCAGAAGGACGGCAAGCTGCCGGTCAATCCTTCCGGCGGCCTCAAGGCCAAGGGCCACCCGATCGGCGCCACCGGCGTCTCCATGCACATCATGTCCTCGCTGCAGCTGCTGGGTCAGGCGGGCGACATGCAGGTGAAGGACGCCAAGCTCGCCGGCATCTTCAACATGGGCGGTGCCGCCGTGGCGAACTACGTCTCCATCCTGGAGCCGCTGCGCGGTTGACCTAGATCGGCTCGCCGCGGTAGCCCGCGTAGGCGCGACAGGCGGCGAGCGTCAGGTCATCGCCGGTGCCGGTGGCGCGCAGCCGCGCGCAGTAGCTGCCGTAGTCCATCGCGAGCTCCGGGAAGGCGCTGCGGCAGCGTTCCTGCTCGATCCCGCTCGGATAGTGATTGGCGGTGGCCCACTGGGCGCAGATCCGGCGCGCTTCGGCCTCCTCGGACTGCGCGGGTGTCGCCGCCGCCAGCAGCGCGAGCAAGAGGGCCATCGTCGACAGCGCAGTTCTGGTCGGCACAATCCAACTCCCTCCGCGGCCCTTGGTTCCGTCGCGGCGATACGTGACCTTGTTGCCGGGAGCCTGCCGATTGCCCGGCCAGCTTCGCAGGCACTTGCCCCGCTGGCCGGGCGCCTGAGCCGGATCGACGCTCCGCATCAGGCCCGATGCACGAAGAAACGGCCTCCCCGACGGGGCGGTTCCTCGCGGGAGAGCCCTTCCGGCCCCATTCCCGGCATCTGTGGAGAAGCGGCCACAGTCCGCGATGCCGGCCCCCGCCCATGCGATGGCGCTTGCAGCACGTTTTGCCCGGCAGGGAATTCTGCTAGAGCGCTTCCGGGAACGGCCTGGTGAGGAGATGCTGTGGGCGACGTGATGAATCTCGGCCGGTTGCTCAGTGACACCGCGCGGCGGCTGCCGGAGCGCGCCGGCCTTGTCTGCGGCGAGCGGCAGTGGAGCTGGCGGCAGATCGACGACCGCGTCAACGCTGTGGTCGCCGCGCTGAAAGCGCGCGGCTTCGGCAAGGGAGACAAGCTGCTGGTGCAGGCGCGCAACTCGAGCCAGTTCGTCGAGATCATGTTCTCCGCCTTCAAGCTGGGCGCGGTCTGGGTCCCCTGCAACTTCCGCCTGACGCCGCCGGAGGTGGCCCATCTCGCGAAGTCCTCGGACGCCGCTGCGCTCTTCGCCGACGACGGCTTCGCCGGGCACGTGGCAGCGGCGCGCGAAGCGGCGCCGGCGCTGCGAACGGTCTTCTGGATCGGCGCAGCGCCCGCAGGCGAGA
>DATEDK010000267.1:0-8563 GCA_035281685.1 Kiloniellales bacterium
CCACGGTGTTGCCATCGTAGAGGCCCTGCACGGTGGTGCGGGTCATCAGCGTGACGCGCGGCTGTGCGCCGAGCTCCTCGACGACCTCGGCGCACCAAGCGTCGCCCGCGCCGCCGGCGGGCTCGCTCAAGAGGCTGCCGCCGAGCTCGCTCTCCTGCTCGGCCAGCACGACGCGGGCGCCGGCGCGCGCTGCGGCCAGAGCGGCGGCAAGACCCGCGGGGCCACCGCCCACCACCAGCACCTCGGTGAAGGCGCGGCGCGTGTCGTAACGCGCGGGATCGGGCTCTTTCGTCGCGCTGCCCAGGCCGGCCGCCCGGCGGATGAAGGGCTCGTAGAACATCCACGAGCCTTTCCACGGGCCCATGAAGGTCTTGTAGTAGAAGCCGGCGGTCAGGAGCTTGGCGAAGCGCTGGTTGATCGCCTGCAGGTCGAAGCCGACGGAAGGCCAGCCGTTCTGCGTGCGCGCCGAGAGGCCCTCGACCAACTCTGTCTGCGTGCCGGGGAGGTTCGGCTCCTCCGGCCCGGCGGCCATGACGCCACGCGGCCGGTGATACTTGAACGAACGGCCGACCACGCCGCCGCCGTTCGCGAGCAGCGCGGAGGCGAGCGTATCGCCGGCGAACCCGCTCATCGCCTTGCCGTCGAGCGTGAAGTTAACCTGCCGCGCGCGGTCGATGCGGCCGCCGGCGGCGAGACGCTTGAAGCTCCTCATCGCCGGCTCCGCGCGAACTCGCGCGCGGGCCAGGCGTTCAGCACGGTGTTGGTGGCCGTGTTGCGCTCCAGCACCAGCCAGTGCCGGCAGCCCTGCACGTGCTGCCAGTACTCCTTGTGCGGTCCCTTGGGGTTGTCGAAGACGAAGACGTGGTCGTGCCAGGCCCGAAGGTCTGCGCCCTCGACGGCCGGCTTGCCGTGCGGCGGGCGGACCTTGTCGGCATCGCCGCCGTAGCGGAACTCGCTGTAGTCGCGCTCGCCGCACCAGGGGCAGGGGATCCTCAGCATCGCGCGGCGCTCACTGCTTATAGGTCCAGTTGCCGAGGCCGTACTCGTCGAGCCCGTCGCCCTGCAGGAAGCGGTCGAGCCGGTAGTGCGCCGCCAGCGGATGGTCCTCGCCGGTCGCCAGCAGGTGGGCGTAGGTCCAGCCCGACGCAGGGGTCGCCTTGAAGCCCTGATAGCACCAGCCGCCGTTCAGATAGAGGTTCGGCAGCGGCGTCCTGCAGATGAAAGGGCTGCCGTCGGGGGTCATGTCCTGGATGCCGCCCCAGTGGCGTAAAAGGCGCAGGCGCGAGGCGGCGGGGATCAGCGCGACCAGGCACTCGGCCACGGTCTGCACCTTCGGCAGCTGGCCGCGCTGGGTGTAGGTGTTGAAGCCGTCGATGTGGCCGCCGAAGACCAGGCCGCCCTTGTCGGACTGCGAGATGTAGAAGAGCTCGGTGCCGAAGGAGATCACGTGGTCGACCAGCGGCTTGATCGGCTCGCTGACGAAGGCCTGCAGGATATGGCTCTCGACCGGCAGCCGGAGACCCGCCATGGCGGCGACGTGCGAGGAATGCCCGGCGACCGCGATGCCGGTGCGTCCCGCGAGGATGCGCCCGCGACTGGTCTCCACGCCGACGACCGCCTCGCCGTCGCGCAGGAAGCCGGTCACCTCGCAGTTCTCGATGATGTCGACACCGAGGTCGCTGGCGCCGCGCGCGTAGCCCCAGGCGACGGCGTCGTGCCGCGCGGTGCCGGCACGCCGCTGCAGGAGCCCGCCGTAGATCGGCCAGCGGCAGTCGTCGGAGTAGTCGAGATAGGGCAGCAGCTTCATCACCTGCCCGCGATCCAGCAGCTCGGCGTCGATGCCGTTGAGCCGCATGGTGTTGCCCTTGCGCGCCAGCACGTCGAGCTGCACGGGGCCGTGCGCCAGCACGCACTGGCCGCGCTGCGAGAGCATCACGTTGTAGTTCAGCGCGTGCGAGAGGCCTTCCCAGAGCTTGAGCGAGAACTCGAAGAACTCCGTGTTGCCCGGCATCTGGTAGTTGGAGCGCACCAGCGTCGTGTTGCGCCCCACGTTGCCCGAGCCGATGTAGCTGCGCTCGATCACCGCGACGTTGGTGAGGCCGTGGTTCTTGGCGAGGTAGTAAGCGGTCGCGAGCCCGTGGCCGCCGCCACCCACGATGACCACGTCATAGGACGGCTTCGGCGCCGGCGAGCGCCAGGCCTCGGGCCAGCGCTTGCCGGTGAGCGCGTGCCTGACGAGCTGGAAGGCGTTGTAGCGGACGGGCAAGACAGGCGGGTCCCCGGGGCGAGCGGCGCTACCCTAGGGAGGCTAGGCAAAGTTGTCTATACAAGTTGGTGTCAGGTGACCTCAGGCGAGGGGAGACCTCGGGGAAGAAGACTCCCATTTGTCTTCCCGGCCGGAGCGAAGCGAAGAGCCGGGACCCATGGGTGGGCAGCCGCGGAGAGCACCGTGTCCTGCACTTCCCGTCCCATGGGTCCCGGACAAGCGCTGCGCGCTTTCCGGGAAGACAGCTGGAGATTTCAGATGCCGCAGAGGTCTCTGGCGGGAAGTTAAGAATGCGAGAGTCGGATCACGGCGCGCCTCTGTCGCCGCGAGAACATGCGATTGCAGAATCGCGCTTCTACTCTCCGCCGCCCCTGTACGGCGGGGCAGCGCAACTTGTATATACCAATTTTCCCGGTGGCGTGTTGGGCGGGATCGGCAGGTGAAAGATGGCGCGTGAGAGTTCGACCAGGGCGGGACGTCGGGCCAGCCGCGGAGCTGGAAACCTGCACCAGCTCCCCTGGCGGAACGTGACCAATCCCTACAAGCCGATCGAGGTGCTCTCCGAGGACCAGATCGAGGCGATCCACAACGCCTCGCTGCGCATCCTCGAGGACATCGGCATGGAGTTCCTGCACGTCGAGGCGCTGGAGATCCTGAAGCGCGCCGGCGCCAAGGTGACGCCCGGCTCCAACATGGTGAAGCTCGACCGCGGGCTGATCCTGGAGCAGCTGAAGACCGTCAAGCCGACCATCAGGTTCCACGCGCGCAACCCGGCGCACGACCTGACGATGGGCGGCAACGCCATCAACTTCTGCACCGTGGCGAGCGCGCCCAACGCTTCGGATGTCGACGGCGGCCGGCGGCCCGGCAACTACGACGACTACCGCAACTTCCTGCGCCTGGCGCAGTCCTTCAACATCATCCACCTCGCCGGCGGCTATCCGGTCGAGCCGATCGACCTGCCGCCCGCCACGCGCCATCTCGACTGCCTCGCCTCCTTCATCGAGCTGACCGACAAGGTGTTCCACGCCTATGCGCTCGGCCGCACCCGCATCCTCGACGCCATCGAGATCGTGCGCATCGGCCGCGGCATCGGCCGCGAGCAGCTGTTGCGCGAGCCCTCGCTCTTCACCATCGTGAACACCAATTCGCCGCTCAGGCTCGACGGCCCGATGATCGAGGGCCTGATCGAGATGGCGAAGGCGAACCAGGTGGTGGTGGTGACGCCCTTCACGCTCTCGGGCGCGATGGCGCCGGCCTCGCTCGCCGGTGCGCTCGCGCTGCAGAATGCCGAGGCGCTGGCCGGCATGGCCTTCGTGAAGATGGTGAATATCGACGCGCCGGTGATGTACGGCGGCTTCACCTCGAACGTCGACATGAAGTCGGGCGCGCCGGCCTTCGGCACGCCGGAATACACGCGGGCCGCGCTGGCGGGCGGGCAGCTCACCCGGCGCTACGGCGTGCCCTATCGCTCCTCGAACGCCTCGGCCTCCAACAGCGTCGATGCGCAGGCGGCCTACGAGAGCGAGATGTCGCTCTGGGGCGCGGTCATGGGGCACGCCAACATGGTGATGCACGGCGCCGGCTGGATGGAGGGCGGGCTGGTCGCCTCCTTCGAGAAATTCGTGCTCGACGTCGAGCTCTTGCAGTCGATGGCGGAGTTCCTGCGGCCGCTGAAGATCGACGAGGCGGAGCTGGCGGTGGAAGCGATCCGCGACGTCGGCCCGGGCGGACACTTCTTCGGCTCGGCGCACACGCTCGAGCGCTACGAGACCGCGTTCTACAACCCGCTGCTGTCGGACTGGCGCAACTTCGAGAACTGGACGCTGGCGGGATCGGAGACGGCGACCCAGCGGGCGACCAAGCTCTACAAGCAGGTGCTGGCCGACTACCAGCCGCCGCCGCTCGATCCCGGCATCGCCGAGGAGCTCGCGGCCTTCGTCGCCAAGCGCAAGGAGGAGGGCGGCGCGCCTTCGAACTAGGAGCCGGGCTCCAGGCGATAGAGGCGGGTGTCGCCCGCCGTCGCGATCGGGCGCGCGAAGCTGCAGTCCATCGCCGGACCCCTGCGCTTGGCGGGCTTGAACGCACCGGTCAGCACGTGCGTGACCCGCTCCTCGTCGCGCAGGCGCGCCAGTTCCGCACAGTCGAAGCTCGCCGCCTTGAACAGCGTCTGCGTCAGCGAGAGCCGGCGGGCCCACTCCAGTACCTCGACGTCGAGGTAGGGGTGGGTCTTGAAGGAGATGTACTGCGGCGCGCCGGTGCGCAGGCGGAATTCCTCCAGCTGCGGCTCGGTCAGCCAGACCTGGCCGGGGGCGAGTTCGGCTTGCACCAGCTGCACGTAGGCCGGCTCCGACTTGCCGAAGGTCGCCGCCTTGATCGCCAGCCCGGCGCCGGCGAGCCCGAGCGCGACGAGCGCGCAGGCCGCGAGTCCCCAGGGCACCAGGCGGAAGCGCTGGAACCAGGGCAAGAGCCAGGCGATCAGGCGGCCGATCACGATGATCCAGGCGACCGGCACCAGGAACGCCGTCACGCGCCAGGGCGTGATCAGGCGCACGAAATTCGCCTCCATCACCAGCACCAGGAGGCTCAGCAGCACGGTGGCGGCGAGGCCGACCGCGAGCAGGCGGCCGAGGATGCGGTTGCGCGCCAGGAAGATGCCGAGCAGGCAGAGCACGAGCTTGCCGGCAGCGTCGCCGTCGAACCAGGTCGCCGGATCGGTGTGCCGCGGGATGCGGCGCAGCGCGAGCACGTTCGTCGCCTTCGCCTGCGCTTCGGGCGAAGTCGCCGGGAAGGCCAACTGCAGCAGCAGCGCGTTGACGGCCAGCGCGGCAAGGCCGAAGGCCAGCGCGAGCGCGGCACGCCGTCGCTGTTCTTGCTCGAGCAGCGGCAGGCCCGCCGCCAGACCGACGAGCAGGATCGCTGCCGGCGCGACGTAGCCGGCATGGAAAGCCGCGGCGAGGTTGATCAGCACGACGGCGGCGACCGGCCGCCGCACCAAGAAGGCCCAGAGACCCAGCAGGACGAAGGCGCCGAAGTTCGCCGGCTCGAACCAGCGGTTGAAGATGGACTGTGCGGCGACACCGCCCGGAATCGGCGGATCGAAGTGCAGCGGCGAGAAGACCAGCAGGAAGATCAGCGGTGCCAGCAGGCTCTCCGCTCCGATGCCGCGGTACTCCCTGCGGAACAGCAGCAGCACCGCCACGGCGTAGACCACGTAGAGCAGGAAGTGCTCGAGGTAGAACACCCAGAGCGGCGCCACCTCGGCGGTCCAGCGCACCAGCAGCGTGAAGGCCGGCAGGCCGTCCTTGGTGTTGGCCATCCAGTCCTCGGCCAGGTAGCCGAAGCCGGCCTCGGCCAGGCCGTGCAGGAACTTGGTGTTCTGGTTGGAGAAGAACTGCGGCTCCAGGCGCATGGTCGCCCAGAGCAGGACGGCGAACAGCGGCACCAGCCAGGCCCGGCGGTCGCTCGCCGTCACAGTCAAGGTCCCGGTCGTCACCTTTGCTCCCGCCTTGCGTGCCTCAAAGACCAAACCCCGGCACCGAATGCGCCGCAGCACAGCGGTGCGGCGCTGATCCGGGGCTGCTGATGCCATGAAAGCTCCCGGCCCTGCGCAGCAGGACTCCCGTGCTGCAGCCCGTCCGGGTCGACGAGGCAGGTCGGCTCGGCTCGCTTGACCTAGCGTGTCCCCGCCGGTTCCGCCATGGCGCGGTTTGCGCCCCGCAGCGTCGCCGACCTTTGCCAGCCGGGATGCGAGGGATGCTCCTTCGGCCAGACGAGATAGTTCAGCGCCACCTGCCAGTAGCCGGCGAAGCGGTAGTCGCCGTTGTAGGCCAGCAGTTCCTCGCGCCGCTCGCGCCAGCGCGCCGGCAGGCGGTACCAGGCGAGCCCCGGCTCGTTGTGATGCAGCACGTGCAGGTTGTTGTTGAGGAACATCAGGCTGAGCAGCGGGCCGGCCTCGACCACGACCGTGCGCTCGCGGCTTTCCGGCCGGGCGCGATGCTCCAGGAACGAGCGCAGCAGGCTGCCCGAGAGGCCGAAGTAGACGAAGGTGATCGCATAGAGCCAGACGGGCACGCCGGCGATGCCGATCGCCCAGCCGAGCACCACGGCGGCGCCGGCCAGGTGGATCGCCCAGGCGGTGAGCACGGCGCGGTCGCCCTCGATCAGCGCGATGCCGAGACGGCGCAGGCTCCAGATCGTCGCGCGCCAGGGCGACAGCAGCAGGCGGCCGAGCAGCGTGTTGTTGGCCCAGCGGAAGCCGCGGCCGATCGGACCCATCTTGGCCCAGACCTCCGGATGGACATACTGACTCTCAGGGTCGCTGACCGGGCAGGTGAGGTTCTCGTCCTGATGATGGGTCAGGTGGACCGTGCGGTAGACGCGAAAGGGGATCCAAAGCCAGAAGCCGGGCGTCGCCAGCAGCTCGTTCAGCCAGAGCTTCGGCGTCGGATGGCCGTGCAGCGTCTCATGCTGCAGCGAGCTGTGCAGCGTCGAGATGTAGGCGCCGAGCGGAATGAAAAGCCACCAGGGAATGCTGGCGTGGAACCAGGTCAAAAGGCCGAACGCCAGGTAGACCACCGCAAACATGGCCAAGGTCGGCCATTCGACTTTCGCCGATGTACTCGCAGCCAGCATCCAACTCCCCCGAGTTGCCGGCCAGCCGGCCGGAGATCCCATTACCCTTAGTTTCCGGAAGGTATTTGTGAGACACAAGCGGCATATGATCACCGTTTGCCGCATTTGGTAATCAAATCTCACATCTGTTGACATTGGTCAACAACTTGCCGACCATGGGCCATGGACCGTCGCGAGACCGTCAGCCTCTTCCGCCAGCGCCTGAAGGAGGTACTGAACCGCACCGGCGAGAGCCGCGCCGCCTTCGCGCGGCGTATCGGACTCGACCGCAGCACGCTCTCGCAGCTGCTGGACGAGGAGGCGCTGCGCCTGCCGCGTGCGGAGACCATCGTCGCCATCGCGTCGGCGGCGCAGGTCTCGGTCGACTGGCTGCTCGGTCTCTCGCAGGAGGGGCAGATCGGGCCGGAGTTGGTCCCGCGCGCGCTGGAGATCGAGCCCGGCGCCGGCGCGCCGGCCGACGAGCGGCTGCTCGCTTGGCATCAGGAGGCGGCCGGCTACCGCATCCGCTACGTGCCCTCGGGCATCCCCGACCTGCTGAAGACCGAGGAGCTGATCCGCTACGAGTACAGCAGCTACGCCACCGAGGTGTCCGAGGGGCGTATCGGGCAGGCGATGACGCGCCTTGCCTACATGCGGCGGCCCGACGCCGACTTCGAGATGGCCTGCTCGCTCCAGTCGGTCGAGACCTTCGCGCGGGGCGAGCTCTTCTGGGGCGGCTTCGACTGGCCGGCGCGCCGCCAGCAGCTCGAGCAGATGGCGCGGCTCTGCGCCGAGCTCTATCCGGCGCTGCGCTGGTTCTTGTTCGACGGGCTCAAGCGTTTTTCCGTGCCGTACACGCTCTTCGGCCCGCAGCGCGCGGCGGTCTATTTCGGCAACATGTATTTCGTGTTCAACTCGACCGAACACATCCGCATCCTGGCGCGGCACTTCGACGACCTGGTACGGGCGGCGATCGTGCAGCCGCCCGACGTGCCGGCCGAGATCGAGCGGATGATTCGTGAGAACGAGCCGATGGCCGGAGGCCAGCGGCGCCTGGCGCGGCAGTCCGGCGAAGGCGGGGAGCGGAGGAAGATGACGTGATCGAGGGCAAGGGCCCACACCGCGGCGGCTGCCTCTGCGGCGCGGTGCGGTACGAGGTCAAAGGACCACTCAGGCAGGCGCTGGTCTGTCACTGCCGCATGTGCCAGCAGACGCACGGCGTGCCGGCCGCCTACAGCGCGGCAGCCCACACCGACTTTCGCCTGGTCGAGACGAGAGGTCTCAAATGGTACAGGTCATCGAAGCTCGCGCGGCGCGGCTTTTGCGGTGATTGCGGCGCGAGCCTGTTCTGGGAACGCCTCGGCGCTCCCACCATCTCCATCGCCTGCGGAAGCCTCGAGCCGCCGAGTGGGGTCCGGATCGTCGGTCACATCTTCATGGCGAACAAGGGCGACTACTACGAGATCACCGACGGCCTGCCGCAGCGCGAGGAGGGCAGCGGCGGCCAGATTCCCGCGACAACCTCTTCGTTCTAAGGTTGACGATGCTCGTCGCGCTGCAGATGTACGACCTGCCGGAGGTCAAGTGGGCGACCGACGCACTGGGTGCGCAGCTGCTGATCAACCTGCGCCGCGCCGGTTTCCCCGACGTGCCCTACAGCATCGACCGCGAGGGCGACTACAA
>DATEDK010000268.1:0-2925 GCA_035281685.1 Kiloniellales bacterium
ATTTGGCCGACCGACTCACCCCGATCCTTGGCCACTTTTTTGGCGGGTTTTTTGGCTGATATCCTTCTAACCATATCTCATTATATATCAAAGTCTTGATAGCTGCCACTAGGTAAGTTTGGCGAGCAATTTGGCGGGATAGTTGGCGAGTTAACCATAAAGGCATAAAGGTCTGGGTCAGAATCAAGGAGTTAGTCGAAGCCTTAGCCTCAATCCGCATTGCGCTGGTCAGCACAATGACTCGAGTAACAGCGCGATCCAATTGAAGCCTTAAGAAACCTCAGCTTTCCGGCGGCATCAGGACGGCGCCCAGGATGGCGCCGGTGGCGTCGTCCTGCACCAGGACGGCGCAGGCGCGCTGTTCGCCGGAGGGGTCTTCCTCGATGATGTCGTAGGTGGCCTCGCCGCCGGTGAAGCGGCCGAGCGGCTGCAGCTCGCGCACGATGTTGTATTCGATCAGCGTCTTGCCGGCATTCTCGCCGCGGCTGACGACGGTTTCGGCCTGCGGCAGGAAATGCACCGCCAGCACCGTGGCGCCGCCCGGCGGTGCCGGTCCCTTGACGGTGACGCGCTCGGTGCCGTCGATCTGCGGCGTCAGGGTCACCGACACCCCGGCCTTGCGCGCCTCGACGATGGCGGCCTCGACCTTCTGCCGGTTGGAGCCCATCGCGTCGATGCGCCCGCCCACCACCATCTGGGGGGTATAGACCATCTTATTGCCCAGGTAGTCGGCATAGGCCTGCTGGCGTCGGGTGCATTCCGGACTGCCGAAGACGTCCTGCCAGCCGATGTAGTCCCAGTAGTCGACGTGATAGGCCAGCGCGATGATGTCGGCGCGGCCGGCGAGCTCGCCCAGCAGCGCATCGGCGGGCGGACAGGACCAGCAGCCCTGCGAGGTGAAAAGCTCGACCACCACCGGCCCCTGCTCGGCCGCGAGCGCCACGCGCGGCAGCGCGGCCAGCGCGGCGAGCGTGCCGAGGAAGCGGCGACGGGTGGGGGTGGCGAAACTCATCCTCGAAACCTAGTGATGGCATGGCGTCACGGACGAATCACGTTCGCGCGACAGGGTGAAATCGACACGAAAGCTCAAGGGCGCCGCCAGCGGATGACGAGCAGCCGGTCGCCGATGCGGTGGATCGCACTGTCGGCCGTGATCCAGGGCAGGCTGCGATGGTCGTCGCGCCAGGCGGTGACGAAGGCGACGGCGGCGAAGTCCTCGCGCCAGGCCCGCGGCTCCTCGCCGGCCGCGGCCCAGCGCGCGATCTCCGCGCGGCGCTCGGCGGCGTAGGGCGTCAGGTGCTCGTGCGAGTACCAGCTCCGCCAGTTGGTGTAGACGAGCGCATCGTAGCTCAGCCGGTCGTCCTCGCTGACCAGGAGCAAGGGCGAGGAACCCGGCGAGTCCAGCACCCTCAGGATCTCGCGCTCGTTTGCGGTCAGGTAACGCGCGGCGCCGAAGCCGCCGGCGTTCTGCACCGCCTGCACGGTCAGCCAGGCAGCGTTGTCGAGCAGGAAGAGGCCGGCGATCGCGGCCACCGCGAGCCGGCGCCGCCGCTGCAGCAGGCGCCGCAGTAGCGGCACCAGCCAGGGCGTCGACAGCAGGAAGAGCGGAAACCAGGTGTAGCCGCGGGTGAAATGCAGCGGCTGCTTCGGCGTCATGAAGAGCTCGTGGTTGGCCAGCAGCAGCGAGAGACCCGCGGTGACGGCCAGCAGGGCGGCCAGTCTCGGATCGAGCAGGCGCCGCAGGAGGGTGACGACGGCCGCCGGCAGCACCAGCGCATGGGCGAGCAGGAGCGCGCTCACCGGCAGCGTCCAGGCGAGCGACCACTGCTGCATCAGCTGGCGGTGCTCGGCGCTCTGCGGCAGGTACCAGAAATGGTAGGCGAGGAAGAGCGCCAGGATCGCCAGGGCGCCGAGCGCGAACCAGGGCGGCGGGCGGTCGTGCGGCGCGACGAGATACTGCGGCAGCGTCCAGGCGAGCGCGACGGCGAGGAACTGCGCGCCGGTGAAGGGATGGCTCGCCGCGAGCAGCGCCATCAGCAGCAGGGACAGGAGCCATCGCCGGTCGAGCAGGGCCAGCAGGAGACCGAAGACGAGGGCGTGGTAGTAGGCCTCGACGGCGTAGAAGAGGTTGCGCCCGAGGTCGAGGAACCAGAACCCGCCGTAGGGATCGAACCGGAAGGGCGTGTTGTAGTCGAGGTGGCCTTCGACCAGCGAGCGGCCGAGGCCGGCCAGCACGAAGAGCCCGCCGCCCCAGAGGAAAAGTCCCAGCCCCAGCAGTGCCGCGCCGTCGCGCTCAGGCACCGCGCGGCCGTAGAGCGCGATCGCCAGGCGCAGGAAAACCAGGCCGCAGAGCGCGCCGAACAGGAGGTAGAGCCGGCCGGGATCCGCCTTCGTCACCAGCTGGACGAGCCCCAGCGCCAGAAGGTGCGGATTAGCGTAGACCTGCGGCGTTTCGGGATCGGCCGAGGTCGGCAGGCCGAAGACCGCGCGCGCGGAGGTTTCGTCGAAGGCTTCCCGCGCCATCGCCATGTAGCCGCCCTGGTCGTACTGCAGGAAGCCGGTCGGCCAGAGCCCGTCGGGCGGCAGCAGCAGGTGCGCCAGCACCACCGCCGCCATCGGCAGGTAGAAGAGCCCGGCCAGCAGCCACGCGCGCCGGCCGCGCGCCCAGTCGGCGCCTAGGATCACGGCGCGCCGCCCGAGCCGCCGGGCGCGGGCCGGGCGACCAGCAGCCATCCGTCGCTGCGCTCGACATGGCTGTCCGCCGTGATCCAGGGCAGGCGCCCCGTGTCCTGGCCGCGGTCGGCGGCGACGAAGACCACGAAGCGCTGCCGCCAGGCCGGCGGCTCGGCGCCCGTCGTGGCCCAGCGGGTCAGGTCCTCGGCGGCCTCTGGCGCGTGGGGCGTGGAGAAGTAATGCGAGGACCAG
>DATEDK010000269.1:0-5976 GCA_035281685.1 Kiloniellales bacterium
GGTGCCGGCGGCGCGCCGGAGATCGCCGCCATGGCGAAGGAAGTGCTGATCATCCTGAAGCACGGAAAGAAAGCCTTCGTCGAGAAGCTCGACTTCATCACCTCGGCCGGCTTCCTCGACGGCGGCAATGCGCGCGAGCGCGCCGGCATGCCGGGCAAGGGGCCGGTCGCGGTCATCACCGACCTCGGCATCCTGGAGCCCGACCCGGTGACGCGCGAGCTCACGCTGACCTCGCTGCACCCCGGCGTGACGGTGGAGCAGGTACAGGCGGAGACCGGCTGGCGCCTCAGGATCGCCAACGACCTCAAGCAGACGCCGCCGCCGACGGAGCGGGAGCTGGTCGAGCTGCGCGCGCTGCACGAGCGCACGCGCCAGGCGCACGGGACCGCCTGATGGGCGAAGCGCGGCTCCATCGGCTCCGACCGGAGCTGCCGGGCAGCCAGCCGCCGCTGCTGTATCCGGCCTACGCCTCCACGGTGAAGCGCGCGCCGCAGCAGGCGCCGATCGCGATCGAGGCGACGCTCTCCGAGGCGACCGGACCGCTTGGCGGCCGCGAGCGGCTCGGACCCCACAGCGACGACCTGACCCGGCAGCATCAGGGCGAGCCCCTGGGCGAGCGCATGATCGTCGCGGGCCGCGTGCTGGACGAGAACGGCCGGCCGGTCACCGACACGCTGATCGAGCTCTGGCAGGCCAACGCCGCCGGCCGCTACCGCCATCCCAACGACCAGCACGACGCGCCGCTCGATCCCAACTTCGACGGCGCCGGCCGCTGCCTGACGGATGGCGAGGGCCGCTATCGCTTCGTCACGATCAAGCCCGGCGCCTACCCCTGGCGCAACCACGAGAACGCCTGGCGGCCGGCGCACCTGCACTTCTCGCTCTTCGGCCCGAGCTTCGGCACGCGGCTGGTGACGCAGATGTACTTCCCGGGCGATCCGCTGCTGCCGCTCGATCCGATCTTCAACGCGGTGCCCGATGCGAAGGCACGCGAGCGCATGGTCGCGCGCTTCGAGCTCGCCATCACCGAGCCCGGGCACGCCCTGGGCTATGCCTGGGACATCGTGCTGCGCGGCCCTGCCGAGACGCCGCTGGAGGCCGGCCGATGACGCTCGTCGCCACGCCCTGGCAGACGGTGGGTCCGTTCTTCTCCATCGGCCTGACTTGGCCCGGCAGCGCCGACCTGTCGGCGGGGCAGGATGGCGCCATCGAGATCGAGGGGCAGGTGCTGGACGGCGACGGCGCGCCCGTGCCCGACGCCGTGATCGAGATCTGGCACGCCGATCCGGAGGGCTGCTACGCGCATCCCGCGGACCGGCACAACACCGCGGTGACGCCGGGATTCAGCGGCTTCGGCCGCTGCGGCACGGAGAGCGGCGGCTTCTGCTTCCGCACGGTGAAGCCTGGCCGCGTGGCGGCACCGGAAGGCGGCCTGCAGGCGCCGCACATCCTGGTGGGCGTGCTGGCCCGCGGGCTGCTGCGCCGGCTCGCGACGCGCCTCTACTTTGCCGACGAGGCGGCGAACGCCGAAGACCCGGTGCTGGCGCTGGTGCCGGCTGCGCGGCGCAGCACGCTGCTCGCCCAGCCGCGGGCCAGCGGGCGCTATCGCTGGGACATCCATTTGCAGGGGCCGGAGGAGACGGTCTTCTTCGCCTACTGAGTCCGGAAGGGCGGCTGAGCAAAGTGCCGCTCGCGACAAGGAAGGGAGGTAGCCATGCGGGTTCTCACGTTGCTGGCAGGCACCGCGCTCGCCTTTGGGCTCGGCCTGAGGTCGGCCGGGGCGGCCGACTACGAGATCAAGGTCATGCACTTCCTGCCCCCGATGGCGCCGGCGCAGACCCAGTTGATCGAGCCCTGGGCCAAGGCGGTCGAGGAGCAGTCGGGCGGCCGTATCGCGGTCACCATCTACCCGGCGATGCAATTGGGCGGTAAGCCGCCGCAGCTGATCGACCAGGTGCGCGACGGCGTGGTCGAAGTGGTCTGGACGCTGCCGAGCTACACCGCGGGCCGCTTCCCGATCATCTCGGTCTTCGAGCTGCCCTTCATGGTGAGCGACGCCAAGGCGACCAGCCAGGCCGTGCAGGAGTTCGCCGAGACCTATGCGATGGAGGAGTTCGCTGAGGTTCATCCGCTGCTCTTCCACGTGCACGACCGCGGCCTCCTGCACAGCAAGACGAAGCAGATCCTGTCGGTCGAGGACTTCAAGGGCATGAAGCTGCGAGCGCCCTCGCGCTCGATCGGCGATGCACTGGCCGCCTTCGGCGCCGAGCCGATCTTCATGCCGGTGCCGCAGATGCCCGAGGCGCTCTCCAAAGGCGTGATCGACGGCGCCGTTGTGCCCTGGGAGGTGACGCTGCCGCTCAAGCTCTCCGAGCTCGTCACCCACCACACCGAGATCGAGGGCCCGCGCGGGCTCTACACCTCGGTCTTCCTCTACGCGATGAACAAGGACTTCTACGCCAAGCTGCCGGACGATCTGAAGGCGGTGATCGACGCCAACTCCGGCATGAACATCGCTGCCCGGATCGGCGAGGCTTGGGACAAGGCGGAAGAGCCGGGCCGGGCCAAGGCGGTGGAGCTCGGCAACACCATCGCCGTCATGCCGGATGCCGAGGTGCAGAAGATGATGACGCTGTCGCAGGGCGTGATCGACGCCTGGGTTGCCGAGATGGATGCTGCCGGCAAGGAGGGCAAGGCCATGCTCGAGGCGGCCCGCGCGCTGGTCGACAAGTACGGCAGCTAGCAGCGGGCTTGGGGGAGAGGGGTGGAGCCGGTTCCGATTGAACCGAAGGTCGAACGGCGGGACCTCCCGCCGTTCGACCGGCTCTGCCGCTGGCTGGCCCTGGCCGGAGGCGTCGTCCTCGCGCTGGCCGGGGCGGTCACCGTTGCCAGCGTCTTCGGGCGCTACTTCTTCAATGACGCCATCGCCGGCGACAGCGAGATCGTCAGCAACCTGACCGCCATTGCGGTGGCGCTCTTCCTGCCCTGGTGCCAGCTCGCCAGGGGGAACGTCATCGTCGACGTCTTCACCGAGCGCGCCTCCGCCCCGGTCAAGGCGATCCTCGACGGCCTCGGCAGCTTTCTCCTGGCGCTGATCGCCGGCGTCGTCGCCTGGCGCCTCGCGGCAGGCGGCTTCGGCCTTGCCGCCGCGCACGACGAGACCATGGTGCTGCGCCTGCCGACCTGGTGGGCCTTCGCCGTCATCGCTCCGGCCTTCGCGCTGCTCGCGGCCGCCAGCGTCGTCACGACTTGGCGCGATCTGGCGCCGCTGCGCCGGAGCTGAGCCCCCGTGGACGGACCAACGATCGGGCTCGTCTTCACCCTCGCCATGTTGGCGCTGATGTTCCTGCGCGTTCCGATCGCCGTCTCCATGATGCTGGCGGGCGGCATCGGCTACGTCGTGCTGGCGGGCTTCACGCCTTTCCTCGCCTCGCTGAAGACGGGCCCCTACTTCCAGCTCGCCAACGAGAGCTTCACCGTCATCCCGCTCTTCCTGCTGATGGGCTTCCTCGCCTCGCATGCCGGCATCAGCCGCCGCATCTTCGAGGCGGCCAACGCCTTCCTCGGCCACCTGCGCGGCGGCCTCTGCGTCGCGGCGATCGGCGGCTGCGCCTTCTTCGGCGCGATCTGCGGCTCCTCGCTCGCCACCGCCGCCACCATGGGCCAGGTGGCGCTGCCGGAGATGCGCCGCTACGGCTACGACGGCGCGCTCGCCACCGGCACGCTAGCCGCCGGCGGCACGCTCGGCATCCTGATCCCGCCCTCGATCCCGCTGATCGTCTACGCGATCCTGGCCGAGCAGAACATCGCCAAGCTCTTCGTCGCCGCCTTCCTCCCCGGTATCCTCGCCACGCTAGGCTACATGACGGCCGTCGCGATCACGGTCCGCCTGCGCAAGGGCGCAGCACCGGCCGCGGCGCGCAGCACCTGGCGCGAGCGGGCCTGCGCGCTGGTCCGCTTCCTGCCGGTCTCGGTGCTGTTCCTGCTGGTGGTGGGCGGCATCTATTCCGGGGTCTTCACGCCGACCGAGGCGGCGGCCGTGGGCACCGGCGGGGTCGTCATCATCGCCTGCTTCGCCAGGGGCTCGAAGCTCGCGATCTTCCGGCAGAGCCTGGTGGAGACCGCAGTCGCCACCGGCATGATCTTCATGATCCTGATCGGCGCCGACATCTTCAATTCCTTCATCGCGCTCTCCGGCCTGCCCCAGGCGCTGGCCTCCTGGATCGTCGCCAAGGGCTTCTCGCCGATGACGGTGATGCTGGCGATCCTGGTGGTCTACCTGATCATGGGTTGCCTCATGGACTCGCTCTCCATGATCCTGCTCACCATTCCGATCTTCTTCCCGGTCGTCATCGCGCTCGACTTCGGCCTGAGCTACGAGGAGACCGCGCTCTGGTTCGGTATCCTGGTGCTGATCGTGGTCGAGGTCGGATTGATCACGCCACCGGTCGGCATGAACGTCTTCGTCATCAACAAGATCGCCGGCGACGTGCCGATGCGGCAGACCTTCAAGGGCATCGTGCCCTTCCTCCTGAGCGATTTCCTGCGCGTCGCGCTGCTGCTGAGCTTTCCGGTGCTAAGTTACGGCCTCGTCTACTGGCTGGGCTGGTGATGCTGGGGCAGCTGTTCGGGACGGCTGATGCCGAGGGCCTCTGGAGCGACCGGGCCCGGATCGCCGGCATGCTCGCCTTCGAGGCCGCGCTGGCGCGTGCCGAGGCGGCCGAGAGCGTGATCCCGGAGGCCGCCGTCGCCCCCATCGGTCACGCCTGCCGTGCCGAACTCTACGATCCCGATGAGCTGAGCGCGGCCATCGCCGAGGCTGGCAATCCCGCCATCCCGCTGGTGCGCGCGCTGACCCTGAAGGTCGCCGAGGAGAATCCCGAGGCCGCGCGCTACGTGCACTGGGGCGCCACCAGCCAGGACGCGATGGATACCGGGCTGGTGCTGCAGCTTCGCCGCTACCTGCAGCCGCTCGAGGAGACGCTGAACGCGCTGGCCGCGGCGTTGGCACAGCGCGCGCGAGCCGAGCGCGACACGGTGATGGCCGGCCGCACCTGGCTGCAGCAAGGCCCGCCCGTCACCTTCGGCCTCAAGGCTGCCGGCTGGCTCGACGCACTCGATCGTCATCGCCAGCGCCTGGCCGAGCTGAAACCGCGCCTCTTGACGCTGCAGTTCGGCGGCGCCGTCGGGACGTTGGCGGCACTCGGCGACCGCGGCCTCGCGGTCGCACGCACGCTCGCCGCAGACCTCGACCTCACCTTGCCTGCGGTCCCCTGGCATGCCGCGCGCGACCGCATCGGCGAGATCGCCGCCTGGCTCGGCCTGCTCTGCGGCGGGCTCGGCAAGATGGCGCGCGACCTCTCACTGATGATGCAGCATGAGGTGGGCGAGGCCAGCGAGGGCGGCGCGGAGGGCCGTGGCGGCTCCTCGACCATGGCGCACAAGCGCAACCCTCTTTCCTGCTCGGTCATCCTCGCCGCCGCCGGCGAGACGCCGGCGCTGGTGGCAGCGCTCCTGGCTGCGCAGCCGCAGGAGCACGAGCGCGGGCTCGGCAACTGGCAGGTCGAGTGGCAGATGCTGCCGCGCCTCGCGCTGGTCACGCTCGGTGCCGCGCGGCGCGCCGAGGAGCTGCTCGAGAACCTTCAGCTCGACCGGGCCCGCATGCGCCAGAACCTGGAGGCCACGCGCGGGCTGATCTTCGCCGAGGCCGTCACCATGGCGCTGGCACAGACGCTCGGAAAGCAGCAGGCGCACGGCCTGATCGAGCGGGCGACGCGCCAAGCGACGGCCGAGGGTCGCCATCTCAAGGAAGTGTTGGCGGGGCAGGCCGACGTGCGCTCGGTGCTCGACGCCGATGCTCTCGCGCGACTCTTCCTGCCGGAGAACTACCTGGGCGAAGCCGGCCGCTTCGTCGATGCTGTCGTGTCCCGGCACCGATAGGAGGGGCCATGCCCCTGCAGCAGGTTGCAACGACGA
>DATEDK010000270.1:0-3691 GCA_035281685.1 Kiloniellales bacterium
CGCGGCTGTTCCGGCTCAGTGCCGACCGCGGGATCGTCAACCGCCTGGGCTTCAACAACGAGGGTGCCGAGCGCGCGGCGGCGCGGCTGGCGGCTTGGCGGCAGCAGCATCCCAAGGGCACGGCGCCGCTTCTCGGCATCAATCTCGGCAAGAACAAGACGAGCGAGGACGCGATCGCCGACTACCTCAGCGGCCTGCGCACGCTCGGGCGCCATGCCGACTACCTGGTGGTCAACGTCTCCTCGCCGAACACGCCGGGCCTGCGCCAGCTGCAGGCGGCCGACGCGCTCGATCCGCTGGCGCGCGCGCTGCGGCGCACGATGGACCAGGAAGGGCCGCGCTGCCCGCTGCTCCTGAAAGTGGCGCCGGACCTCGCGCCCGCGGAGTGCGCGGCGATCGGCGAGATCGCGGTCGCGCACTTCCACGGGCTCATCGTCGGCAACACGACGACATCGCGGCCGCCGGGGCTGCGCTCGCCGGCGAAGCGCGAGACCGGCGGGCTCTCCGGCCGGCCGCTCTTCCGGCTCGCAACCGAGCGGCTCGCGCAGTTCCACCGGCTGACCGGCGGGCGGCTGCCGCTGATCGGCGTCGGCGGGGTGGAGAGCGCGGCCACGGCCTACGCCAAGATCCGCGCCGGCGCGTCCTTGGTGCAGCTCTACAGCGCGCTCGTCTACGCCGGGCCCGGGCTGGCGGCGGCGATCGTGCGGGGCTTGGCCGAGCTGGTGCAGCGCGACGGCTTCAAGCACGTGACTCAGGCGGTGGGCGCGGATGCCAAATAGTCCTCCCTCGCCCCGCGTCAGCGGGGAGAGGGTCGGGGTCAGGGGTGCAGGTCGGTGCGAATGCAGCGAGCCGCACCGCCCCTCACCCGCTCGCGCTTGCGCGCTCGCACCCTCTCCCCGCTCCGCGGGGCGAGGGTTCGTCCTATTTGGGCGAGATCACCATCACCATCTGCCGGCCTTCGAGACGCGGCATGGCTTCGACCTTGGCTTCCTCGGCGGTGTCGCCGCGCACGCGCTCGAGGAGCTTGTAGCCGAGCTCCTGGTGCGCCATCTCGCGGCCGCGGAAGCGCAGGGTGACCTTCACCTTGTCGCCCTCCTCGAGGAAGGCCTTGATGGCCTTCATCTTCACCTCGTAGTCGTGGTGATCGATGTTCGGGCGCATCTTGATCTCTTTGACCTCGATGACCTTCTGCTTCTTGCGGGCCTCGTTGGCCTTCTTCTGCAGCTCGTACTTGTAGCGTCCGAAATCGATGATCTTGACGACCGGCGGATCGGCCTGTCCCGCGATCTCCACCAGGTCCAAGCCGACCTGGAAAGCCGCGTGCATCGCTTCTGCGGTCGAGACCACACCCTGGTTCTCGCCATTCTCGTCAATCAAGCGCACGCGCGGGACGCGGATGTCGCCATTGATGCGAGGGCCGTCGCGCGACGGGCCCTCTCCGATCGGTAACCTCGCTATGGCCGTGGTCCTTTCCTTGGCCGTTGGTCGAAAGGTCTCATGTGGAGATGCGCGGCAGCCGTGCAAGACTCAGCCGTTCAGGGCTCAGGCCGGCGGGCGCGCTTCCTCGGCCAGCATAGTGACCGCGTTCTCCAAGGCAAGCACCTCCTGCTCCGCGCCGCCCAGCCGGCGGAGCGCGACGCTCTCGCTCTCCGCCTCCTTGCGGCCGACCACGGCGATCAGCGGCACCTTGGCGAGCGATAGGTCGCGCACCTTGGCGTTGATCTTCTCGCCGCGCAGGTCGGCCTCGGCACGCAGGCCCGCGGCCTTCAGCCGCTCCACCACCTTTAGCGCATAGGCATCGGCGTCGTTGGTGATGGTGGCGACCGCGATCTGCCGGGGCGCCAGCCAGAGCGGGAACCGGCCGGCGTAGTTCTCGATCAGGATCGCGAGGAAGCGCTCGAAGGAGCCGAGGATCGCGCGGTGCAGCATCACCGGATGGTGCTTCTGCCCGTCTTCGCCGACATAGACCGCGCCCAGGCGCTGCGGCATCACGAAGTCGACCTGGAAGGTGCCGCACTGCCAGTCGCGGCCGATCGCGTCCTTCAGCACGAACTCCAGCTTGGGCCCGTAGAAGGCGCCCTCGCCGGGATTGAGGGTGAAGTCGAGCCCGGTCTGGCGGGTCGCGTCCATCAGCGCCTGCTCGGCCTTGTCCCAGACCTCGTCCGAGCCGGCCCGCTTGGGCGGGCGGTCGGAGAACTTGATCACGACCTCCGCGAAGCCGAAGTCGCGGTAGATCGACAGCAGGAGCTCGCAGAAGCGCTTGGTCTCGTCGACGATCTGATCTTCGGTCGCGAAGATGTGCGCGTCGTCCTGGGTGAAGGCGCGCACGCGCATGAGGCCATGCAGGGCGCCCGAGGGCTCGTTGCGGTGGCAGGAGCCGAACTCGGCCAGACGCAGGGGCAGGTCACGATAGGAGGTGATGCCCTGCTTGAAGATCTGCACATGGCCCGGGCAGTTCATCGGCTTGACCGCAAGCAGGCGATCCTCGGACTCGGCGATGAACATGTGCTCCTGGAACTTCTCCCAGTGGCCCGAGGCCTCCCAGAGCGAGCGATCGTAGAGCTGCGGCGAGCGCACCTCCCGGTAGCCGCCCGCCTCCAGGCGGCGGCGCATGTAGGCCTCGACCACGCGCCAGAGGGTCCACCCCTCGGGATGCCAGAAGGTGGAGCCCACGGCCTCCTGCTGCTGGTGGAAGAGGCCCATCTCGCGGCCGAGACGGCGATGATCGCGCTTGGCTGCCTCCTCCTGGCGCAGCAGCCAGGCCTTCAGCTCCTTCTCGTCCCCGAAGGCGGTGCCGTAGACGCGCTGGAGCTGCTGGTTGCGGCTGTCGCCGCGCCAGTAGGCGCCTGAGACTCGTAGCAGCTTGAAGGCGTGGCCGAGCCGGCTGGTCGAGGGCAGGTGGGGGCCGAGGCAGAGATCGAGCCAGTTGCCCTGGCGGTAGATCGAGATCTGCTCGTCCCGCGGCAGCGACTGGATGTGCTCGGCCTTGTACTTCTCGCCGATCGACTGGAAGTAGCGGATCGCCTCGTCGCGGTCCCAGATCTCGCGATGGATCGGCTCGTCGCGGTCGACGATCTCGTGCATGCGGGCCTCGAGCGCCGCCAGGTCCTCGGGGGTGAAGGGCGCCTCGCGCGCGAAGTCGTAGTAGAAGCCCTCCTCGGTCGCCGGGCCGAAGGTCACCTGGACGTCGGGATAGAGCTCCTTGGCGGCCTCGGCCAGCACGTGCGCCGCATCATGGCGCAGGAGCTCGAGCGCCTCGGGGCTCTTGCGGGTGACGATCTCGACCTTGGCATCGCAGGCGAGCCTGGTGGCGAGGTCCTTCATCGCGCCGTCGACCTTGAGGGCGAGCGCGGCCTTGGCGAGGCCGGGGCCGATGGCGGCCGCGAGCTCGGCGCCGGAGACGGGCTTGTCGAAGGCGCGCTGGGCGCCGTCGGGCAGGGTCAGGACAGGCATGGAAGCGAACTTTCCGGAAAAGGGCCGCGCACTTAAGGTGCGGCGGCGGGCCTCGTCAAGCCGCGGGACCGCCTAGAACTTGAAGAGCGTCCCGTGGCACATGCCGGAGCTGCCGCTGCTGCTGCCGCCGCCGTCGCAGCCGGTGCAACCGGCCAGGAAGGCGGAGAGCAGAAACGCCCCGGCGAGGGCGATGAGGCCGCGCGTTCGCATGGGCCGGAAGATAGCCGAAGGCGGGGAC
>DATEDK010000271.1:0-4847 GCA_035281685.1 Kiloniellales bacterium
GCGCTCGCGTGCCCTCGCCCTTCGACTATGCGCGGCAGACGCGGCTCTTCGTCGTGCGCGACCTGAGCAAGGGCTCGATCGAGCAGCTGGCCGCCGCCTACCGCGCGCTGATGACGGCCTCCGGCGGCGGCGCGCTCGGCCTCTTCACTTCGATCGCGCGGCTGCGCGCGACGCACCGGCGGCTGGCGCCGGCGCTGGCCGAGGCGGGGCTCGCGCTCTACGCCCAGCACGTCGATCCCTTCGACACGACGACGCTGGTCGACATCTTCCGCGCCGAGGTCGATGCCTCGCTGCTCGGCACCGATGCGGTGCGCGACGGCGTCGACGTGCCCGGCCGCTCGCTGCGCCTGGTGGTGTTCGACCGCGTGCCCTGGCCCCGGCCGGACATCCGCCACCGCGCGCGGCGCGAAATCTTCGGCGGCAAGCTCTACGACGAGGAGATCGTGCGCCGGCGCCTGCGTCAGGCCTTCGGCCGCCTGATCCGCCGCGCCGACGATCGCGGCGTGTTCGTCATGCTGGACGGCGCCTTGCCGACGCGGCTGCTCAGCGCCTTCCCCGACGGCGTGCCGATCGCGCGGGTGGGTTTGGCCGAGGCGGTAGCGGCGACACGGGCGTTTCTCAGCAACGAATAGACCGACCGACCTCACGGATCGAAGATCAGCGCCAGGTAGGCGACGAAAAGCACGAGGTGCACGGCGCCCTGCAGCATGTTGGTGCGCGTGCCGCGGAAGGTCACCAGGCAGTTCAACAGGGTCAGCAGCAGCAGGACCATCTCGACCGGATCGAGGCCGAGGTCGACCGGGGCGCCGGTGATGAGCCCGATGGTCAGCACCGCGGGCGCGGTGAGCCCGATGGTGGAGAGCGCCGAGCCCAGGCAGATGTTGACCGCGCGCTGCAGCCGGTTCTGCCGGGCCGCCCTGATCGCCGCCAGGCCCTCGGCGAAGAGCACGAGCGCCGCGATCACCACGCCGCCCAGCGCGGCCGGCAGGCTCAGCGCCGCGACGCCGTGATCGATGTAGACCGCCATCTCCTCGGAGAGCAGCACCACGGGCAGCAGGAACAGCAGCAGAAAGAGCGCTTGCACGAGCATGGGGTAGGCCGGCCCGTGCTGCTCTGGTGCCTCGCGTTCGGCGGCGCCCGCCGTGGCGGGCTCGGCGAAGTGCGCTGCGTGGCGCATGGTCTGGACGCTGCTCTGGTTCCTCTGGGCCGGACTGCGGCACTTCTCCTGGCCGACCCGCGAGCAGGCATTGCAGCGCATCGAAGCCGCCAGCGGTCTGCCGCACCGGCCATTGGCTGCCGCCTACGACCGTCCGGCCCTGGGCAACCGCGACCGCCAGGCGATGCAGCTCTTCTACCTGCACCGCGACCGGGCCCGCCGGCAGCTGTCGCGCCTGAAGAGCGCGCCGCCGCGTCCGGTGATGGCCGGCGCCGATCCCCTGGCGCTGCTCGCCGGGGCGGCGCTGCTGCTGGTCGTCGGCCTGGTGGTCGGCGGCGGCGAGCTGCGCGGCCGGCTCTGGTCCGCGCTGAACCCCAGCCTCGAAGCCAGCGCCGGCAGCCTGCCGCCGAGTCTCGATGCCTGGCTCGACCCGCCGGATTACACCGGCGCCGCACCGATCTACCTCAGCCAGACCGCGCCCGAGCAGAAGGTGCGCGTGCCGGCCGGCAGCCGCCTGATCGCACAGGTGCAGGGCGGCGGCGCCGAGCCCTCGATCACGCTGGCCGAGGCCACCACGCCCTTCACGGAAGCCGCGCAGGGCCTCTGGAAGATCGAGATGGAGGTCACCGCCGGCAGCGAGCTGCAGATCTTCCAGGGCGGCCAGACCATCGGCCACTGGCAGCTCGAGGTGGTTCCCGACCTGGCGCCCAGCGCCGCCTTCCCGAACCCGCCCGGCGAAAGCGAGCGCCAGGCACTGGTGATCCCCTATCAGGCGGGCGACGACTATGGGCTGATCGACCTGAAGCTGGAGATCCGCCGCGCCGACGAGGCCGGCGAACCGCCGCTCTCGATCGACCTCGCCGAGCTCAACGGCTCGCGCAAGGAGATCAACGGCGAAGCCTACAAGGACCTGACCGCGCACCTCTGGGCGGGTTTCGTCGTCGAGCTGACCCTGATCGCCACCGACGAAACCGGGCAGGAAGGCCGCAGCGCGACCGAGCGCATGGTGCTGCCGGAGCGGATTTTCACCCACCCCGTGGCGCGCCAGCTGGTCGAGCTGCGCCGGCGTCTCACCCTCGATCCGGAGGAGCGCCTGCCGATCGTGCGCGCGCTGGAGGAGCTGCTGGCGGTGCCCGCCGACTACGGCAACGACAGCGTGGTGGCGCTCGGCATGGCCGCCGCCGCCGGCCGCCTGCTGCACGAGCGCGCAAGCGAAGCGGTGCCGGGCGCGCAGGAACTCCTGTGGCTCTCGGCGCTCCGCCTGGAGGATGGCGACGTCTCGCTGATGGCCCGCTCGCTGCGCGAGATCGAGGAGCGGCTGCGCAAGGCCTTGGAGAGCGACGCCTCCGACGAGGAGATCCAGGCGCTGATCGACGAACTCGAACAGGCCATGCAGCAGTACATGCAGGCGCTGACCGAGGAGATGCAGAAGCGCCTGCAGGAGGGCCAGGAGTTCCAGCCGCTGCCGGAAGGCGCCATGCCGATGGAGATGCGCGATCTCTCGGAGATGCTGGATCAGATGCGCCAGCTCTCGCAGTCCGGCGCGCGAGAGGAAGCGCAGCGCATGCTGGATGAGCTGCAGCGCATGATGGAGAACCTGCAGGCGAACCCCTTCGCCATGATGCCCAACGAACAGATGCAGCAGGCGCTGGACCAGATGCGCGAGATGGAAGGGCTGCTGCGCGATCAGCAGGAGCTGCTCGACCAGTCGATGCGCGAGCAGCAGCGCCAGCAGGGCTGGAACCAGCCGCAGATGAACTCCGACGAGCCGGGCCAGCAGCCGATGCAGGGCCAGGCGCAGGCGCAGGAGCAGCTCCGCCGCCGGCTGGGCGAGCTGATGCGCGACCTCGCCAACCAGATGGGCGAGATCCCGGACAATCTGGGCCGTGCCGAGCAGGCGATGCGCGACGCCACCGGCCAGCTGCAGGAGAACAACCCCGGCGGCGCGATCCCGCCGCAGACCGAGGCGATCGACCAGCTGCAGCAGGGCATGCAGGAGATGGCGCAGCAGTTCCTGGAGCAGTTCGGGCCAACGCAGGGCGTGGGCCAGGGCCGCACCGGCATCCGTCCGGGCGAGAGCCTCGACCCGCTCGGCCGCCGGTCGGGCGACGGCGCCACCGACGCGGTCGAGCAGATCGACATTCCCGAGGCCGGCGAGCTGACCCGCGCCCGGCGCATCCTCGACGAGTTGCGCCGTCGGCGCGGCGAGCCGGAGCGCCCGATCATCGAGCGCGACTACATCGACCGGCTGCTGGAGCAGTTCTGATCGGAACTCCCTCTCCCGCGCATCGCGCGGGGGAGGGCTGGGGAGGGGGTGTCGACGAAGCAGCTCTCGCGTCGACACCCCCTCCCTGACCCTCCCCCATGCTGCGCATGGTGGAGGGAATCATCTACTGCATCGGAAGGAACTGGATCTCGACGTTGATCTGGCCGGCGTAGTCGGGATGCTCGTGCTGCGATTCGAAGCGCGTCGTGGCGCCGGGCTGGAGCTCGGCATCGTTGGCCGCGAAGTCCCAGGCCATGATCTCGTTGCCGCTTTCGTCCAGCACGCGGGCGCGCAGCGGCGGCACCTTCAGCGCGGTCGAGGCGCGGTTCACGACCTCGCCCGACACCACCAGGCGGCGCTCGTTGTCGACCAGGCGGCGCATGAAGGTATAGTTGACCAGCTCCAGGCGGCCGGCCTGCGGTTCGCTCACCTCGATGCCCAGCCACCGGTAGACCCGCGCGCTTTCCGGCACGGCCGCGACGATGTCGTTGCGCCAATACCAGCCGGCGGCCGCGATCGCCGCCAGCACCAGGAGGAAGAGGAGCCAGCCGCCCAGGCCGCTGCCGCGCCGGCGCTGCCGCTCGAAGTAGGCCTTCTCTTCGCCGCGCCGGCGTTCCGGGCGCAAGGAGCCGCCGTCGCGTCCTGCGGGCGGCGTCGCCGGCGCCTGCTCATGCAAAGGCTCGGAGAGTTCCAGCGGCAGCGGCTGCTCGGGCACCGGCATCTGGTGCCAGGAGTAGGCGCAGCGCCCGCAACGGACGAGACGGCCCTCCGCGCCAATCAACTCATCGGCGACACGGAAGCGTGCAGAGCAGGATGGGCAGCTGACGATCATGGGCCCCCGCGTCGCTTTCGAGCAACTTTCGTACTTTATAGGTCTGCGACGGAATCCAGGCAAGTTGGCCGCTGGCCTTGCGGCACGGCTCATCTTAACCCTTGTCTTGGCCGGCCCGGGCGGCGCGTGCGACTCTACCGCCTCGGCCGAGCGGGGAGTTGACAGCGCGCGATGGTTCGCTTCGAGGAGGTCTCGCTCAGCTACGACAGCGGACCGGCCGTCCTCACCGACATCTCCTTCGAGCTCGATCCGGGGTCCTTCCATTTCGTGGTCGGCGACTCGGGCGCGGGCAAGTCGTCGCTGCTGCGCCTGATCTATCTGGCCGCCGCACCGAGTTCGGGGCGCATCCTGCTGTTCGGCCGCGACATCGCGCAGCTGACCCGCGACGAGCGGGCACTGCTGCGCCGCCGGATCGGCATGGTGTTCCAGGATTTCCGCCTGCTCGACCACCTGACCGCGCTGGAGAACGTCGCTCTGCCGCTGCGCATCGCCGGCCACGGCGGCGCCGAGGTGGAGCGCCACGTGGCCGAGCTCTTGGCCTGGGTCGGCCTCTCCGAGCAGCTGCACGTCTATCCGCCGACGCTGTCCGGCGG
>DATEDK010000272.1:0-6107 GCA_035281685.1 Kiloniellales bacterium
GAGCGGATCGACGATCCAGCGGCGCGTTCCGCCGGCCGCGATCGCGCCGGTCTCCTCCATGAGGAAGCCGTGGTCGGGCCGTGCCTTGCCCAGCTCCTCGCGCAGCACCTGCTCGGCCTTGAGGTCGGCGGAGCTGACGAAGTCGGCCGGTCCCTTCCTCGATACCTGCAGCTGCTCCACCTCGCCGAAGTCGCGCTTCAGGCCGCGCGCCGCGCGGTCGGCGGCACGCACCATCACGTTCATGATCGGCGAGCGGGTGGCCAAGGAGGGGTCTCTCGAACGAAGGGCGCGTTCGATAGCAGGGCCGCTCCGGGCTGTCCACGCGACCATGCTCCCGTCGATCCCTCACATCGAGCGACCTTTGCAAACCACCTCTGTCATCCCGGCCGAGCGCAGCGAGAGCCGGGACCCAGGAGGGCTTGGCTCAGCCCTGTGGCTCCTGGGTCCCGGATGGCGGCTTCGCCGCTTCCGGGATGACAGTCCCATTGAGTTTCGCAAAAAGACCAGCGCGGGCGACTGCTGTCGTTCTACCGCAGAAGCGCGCGAAACGCCTTCAAGGCAGCGGCCGGGCCTTCGTCGTGGTTCCAGACCGCGTTGCGCAGCGCCAGGAAATCGGCGCCGGCCTCGGCCAGGCGGCGCGCGTTCTCCAGCGTGATGCCGCCCATCGCCACCGCCGGCGGCTCCATCAGTTCCTGCCACCAGGCGAGCAGATCCTCGTCCGGCGGCTGCGGCTCGGGATCGAAGAGGCCGAAGGTGACGTAGTCGGCGCCGGCATCGGCCGCTTCCATGGCGGCGTGGCGCGAGGCGCCGGCGGCGGCGCCGACGATCGGCGCCTCGCCCAGGGCGCGCCGTATCGCGGCGACGCGCTTGCGATCGGCCCAGAGATGCACGCCGTCGCAGCCGAGCTTGATCGCGAGATCGGCGCGCTCCTCCAGGACGAAGGGCACGCCGCGCTCGCGCGCGACCGGCAGCAGCGTCTCGATCTGCCGCAGCAGCAGTCCGTCGTCGGCACGCCCCTCGCCACCGGACGTACGCAACAGGAAGGCCTCGACCGGTCCGCTGTCGAGCGCCTGCGCGAGCGATCCGGCGAAGACCTCGGCGTCGAACGCGCCGTTGGCCAGGCCGATCGGCGAGACCAGGTAGAGGCCGCAGGTGTGCGAGAGCATGACCGATCGCTGTTGGTGAAGAAGCCCCCTCGCCCCCGCGACAGCGGGGGAGAGGGTTGGGCTGAGGGGGTGTCGGTCGGTGCGTTTGCTGTGCGATGCGCCTTGCGGACTACCCCTCACCCTGCCCTCTCCCCATAAGCGTGGGGAGAGGGGATTTCCTTTACTGCGTCGGCACCAGCACGCCCTCCGCATTCCGCTTCAAGGGATAGGGCTGCTTCGGCAAGGGCGCGCCCGGTGCCTCGACGACCGAGACGCCGTACTGCCAGTCCGCCGGGCAGATCGCAACGAAGCGGGCATAGCCGCCCACGCCGCCCTTCGGCTTGGCGAAGCCGATCGAGATGAGGCAACCCGCCTCCGGCACCTGGTCGAGGTTGGCCACGCCCTCGGCCTGGGCGAAGAAGTTGTGCATCAGCCAGGCCTCGCCCTCCAGCGTCGGCGTGGAATCGGTGTCCAGCGGCTCATGGCCGTGGAACAGGATCTTCCGCTCCAGATGCAGGAACTTGAGCGTGTCCAGCGCCACCGAAGGGAAGGGCGTCTTGCCGAATCCCTCGACGTCGCTCCAGCGCTTGTACCAGTCGGTGCGGAACATCACGACCGAGCCTTCCGGCACCTGGCCGTGCTCGGCTTCCCAGGCCTTCACGTCGTCGACCGTGGCGAAGTACAGCGGGTCCTTGGCGACCTGCTCGTGCACGTCGATCACCACCAGGGGTCGCAGCGTGAAGGAGGCCGGGAGGTCGCTGATCGTGGCGCCCAGCGGGTCCCAATGCGCCGGCGGATCGAGCTGCGTGCCGTACTGGTCGGTCGGCAGCACGTAGGCCGTGGCGACGAAGCCGTGCTTGTCGTAGGTGAACTCGTCGCCCTTCTTCGCGTAGTCGCCGAGATCGGCGCCGGCGACGGCAGCCTTGAACTCGGCGTGGCCGAAGCCGGGCCAGACCGGCTGGTTCGGCTCGAAAGCGTGCGTCAGGTCGATGTACTTCGCGGTCTTGAAGGTGTTTTCGTACATATCCCAGAGCGGATGGGCCTCTTCGGCCTGACTGGCCGCGGCCGACGCCAGCAGCGCGGCCGCGACGATCCCAGGCAGTGCTTTCAGCGTGCGCATTGTTCTCCTCCTGGAGTGCGTTTGACGCCCGGCAAGCCTAGCGGGGGCGCGAGGCGTGGAGCAATGCGGCTAGGGCCTCGCCAAGCGCGCGAGCGCAGCCTCGGGTTCCTTTTCCGAGGCCAGCAGCAGCGGCGCTGCCGGAGGCGGCAGCAGCCTCGCCCCGCAGGCCTCGGCCAAGGCGACGAGCGCGTCGTGCTGCGGATGCGCCGTCGGAAAGAGCACGATTCTGGCGCCCCGCTGCAGGGCATCGGCCGCGAAGCCGGCGCGCTCGGCCGGGTCGTAGGCGATCTCCGTGCCGGCCAGCTCCTGCAGCGCCTCCACGGCGGACCAGCCGAAGGCAGGCGCGGCCACGATCAGCACCCGGCCGGCGAAGGCGGCGGCGAGCCGGGCCTCCGCCAGGCTGCCGATGACGACCGCGGGCACGTCGTTCGGTGGCATGATGAGACAGTCTAGCCCAGGCCCCGCGACGAGGTGTGGCTTGTCCCGGAGCTTGCGCTGCTCTATTGCCCCGCGTTCCGCCGATTGCGACAGGCCTGCCGGTGACCCTCTCCGAAAACCTGGTGCACGTGGTCGACTGGTCGCGCCGCAAGGCCTGGCTGGTGATCCTGGCCGCTCTGCTGCTGACCGCGGCGGCCGGGGTCTATGCCAAGTATCACCTCGGCTTCGACAGCAACACCGAATCCCTGCTGTCGGAAGAGCTGCCCTGGAAGAAGCGCCAGGCGGTGATGAACGAGCTCTTCCCGGACAACAAGCACAACATCCTGGTGGTGATCGATGCGGCGACGCCGGATCAGGCCGAGGCCGCCGCCGCGTCGCTGACCGCGGCTCTGCAGCAGCAGCCGGATCTCTTCCCGCAGGTGCGCCGGCCGGACGGCGGCCCCTTCTTCGACCGTTACGGCCTCCTCTTCCTCTCCGCCGAGGCGCTGCAGGAGACTTCCGACCGCCTGGTCGCGGCACAGGGCATGATCGGCCAGCTCGCCGCCGACCCCAGTCTCCGCGGCCTTTTCGACGCGCTGAGCCTCGCCCTCGACGGTGTGAGCCGCGGCGAGGCAGCCGCCGTCGACCTCGAGCCGGCGCTCGCGGTCTTCGCCGACGCGACGGAGGCGGCGCTGGAGGGCGAGCGCGCCGAGCTCTCCTGGCAGAAGCTGCTGGGTGGCTCGAACGAGCCGCGCCTCAGGCGGTTCATCCTGGTGAAGCCGCAGCTCGACTTCGCTCGCCTGAAGCGCGGCGGCAAGGCCAGCGCTGCGATCCGCGCCGCCGCTGAGGAACTCGGTCTGACGCCGGACCGCGGCGTCAGCGTGCGGCTCACCGGCGACGTGCCGCTGGCCGACGAGGAGTTCGCCACCGTCGCCGAAGGGGCGGGCATGACGACCGCGCTCTCGCTCGGCCTGGTGACGCTGATCCTCTTCGCGGCGCTCAGGTCCTGGCGCGTGATCCTGCCGATCCTCGCCACGCTGGTGGTCGGCATCATCTGGAGCGCCGCCTTCGCCGCGCTGACCGTCGGCAAGCTGAACCTGCTCTCCATCGCCTTCGCCGTGCTGTTCATCGGCCTCGCCGTCGACTTCGGCATCCAGTTCGCCGTGCGCTACCGCGACGAGCGGTTCCACGACGGCACGCTGCCGCAGGCGCTCCGGCGCACCGCGCGCGGGGTCGGCCTCGCTCTCCTGCTGGCGGCGGGCGCCACTGCCGTCGACTTCTATTCCTTCCTGCCGACGGACTACCGCGGCATCTCGGAACTCGGCCTGGTCGCCGGCACCTCGATGGTCTTCGGCATCCTGCTGACCTTCACGCTGGTGCCGGCGCTCCTGACCGTGCTGCATCCGCCGGGCGAGCCGGAGTCCGTCGGCTTCGCCTGGGCGGCACCGGTCGACCGGGGTCTGTTGCGCCGGCGCTGGCTGGTGCTCGGCGCCTTCGGCGCCTTGGCGGCGATCTGCTTCTTCGCCGCCTGGTGGCTGCGCTTCGACTACAACCCGTTGAGCCTCAAGGACCCCGACAGCGAGTCCATGGCGACGCTGCGCGACGTGATCGACGATCCGCTCGCCATGCCCTTCACCATCGACGTGCTGGCCGAGAACGAGGCGACCGCGACGGCCGAGGCCGAGCGCGTCGCCAAGCTGCCGCAGGTCGGCCGCACGCTGACGCTCGACTCCTTCGTGCCGAAGGACCAGGGCGCGAAGCTCTTGATCCTCGACGATCTGCGCTTCTTCCTCGAACCGGCCCTGAGCGCGACGCCGAAGCCGACGCCAAGCGCCAGCGAGGAGTTGGACGCCGCCAAGCAAGTCGCGAGAAAATTGCGCGACTACGGAAAGGAGCAGCCGGAGGACTCCCCCGCCAACCGCCTGCGGCGCGCGCTCAAAGCGGTGACCGAAGAGCAGCTCCCTGCCTTGCGCGAGGCGCTGATCGGCGGGCTGCCGCAGCAGCTCGATCAGCTGCGCATGGCGCTGACCGCCGAGCCGATCACCCGCGCCGAGCTGCCGGCCGAGCTGCGCAGCGCCTGGCTCGCGCCGGACGGCCGCGCGCGCATCCAGGTGATCCCGCACGCCGGGGTGGTCGATGGGCCCGCGTTGCGCCGCTTCGTCGCCGCCGTGCAGGCGGTCGAGCCCGATGCGGCTGGGGCGGCGGTCTCCATCGTGGAGTCCGGCCAGACCATGCTGCACGCCTTCGAGGTGGCCCGCACGCTGGCGGTCGTCGTCGTTGCAGCGTTGCTCTTCCTGGTTCTGCGACGACCCGGCGACGTCTTGCGCGTGATGCTGCCGCTGGTGCTGGCCGCGCTGCTGACGATGGGCACCATGGTGGCGATCAACCTGCCGTTCAACTTCGCGAACTTCGTGGCGCTGCCGCTGCTGGTCGGCATCGGCGTCGCCTTCGACATCTACTTCGTGCTGAACTGGCGGGCGGGGCGCGGCAGGCCGCTGCAGTCACCCACCGCTCGCGCGGTGGTGTTCAGCGCGCTCACCACTGCCGCCGCTTTCGGCAGCCTCGCGGTCTCGCCCCATCCCGGGACGGCGAGCCTGGGCCTGCTCTTGGCGATCGGGTTGGCCTGGACGCTGGTGACGACGCTGTTCTTCCTGCCGGCGCTCCTGGGCCGACCGCCGCAGCCACCGGCGGAAGCCCTGCCGGTGCCGTCGGTCGCGGTGCCGGTGGCGGAAGAGGTGGGTTGAGACCGAACTTCCTGGCCGACCCTTCGACCCGGCCGCTGCGCGGCCTGCTCAGGATGAGGTCAGTTTGTTTGTCTACAAGCCCACAACCTCACCCTGAGGAGCAGCTCGCAGCGCTGCGTCTCGAAGGGTCGGCCACAAGCTCAACGTCGATGAGCTAAATCAGCTTCCCCATGGCAACCGCGGTGTCGCTCATGCGGTTGGAGAAGCCCCATTCGTTGTCGTACCAGGACATGACGCGGGCGAAGTTGCCCTCGATCACCTTGGTCTCCTCCAGGTCGACGGTGGAGGAGGCCTGGTTGTGGTTGAAGTCCGAGGAGACCAGCGGCATGCGGTTGGTCTCCAGGATGCCCTTCAGCGGGCCGGCCGCGGCCTGCTCGATCGCGCCGTTGATCTCGGACTCGGAGGTCGCGCGCTTCGGCACGAACTTGAAGTCGATCAGCGAGACGTTCGGCGTCGGCACGCGGATCGCGGTGCCGTCGAGCTTGCCTTTGAGCTCCGGCAGCACCAGGCCGACGGCGCGCGCGGCGCCCGTGGTGGTCGGGATGATGTTGATCGCCGCGGCACGGGCACGCGCGAGATCCTTGTGCAGCGTGTCCACCGTGCGCTGGTCGCCGGTGTAGCTGTGGATCGTCGTCATGTAGCCGCGCTCGATGCCGATCGCCTGGTGCAGCACGTAGGCCA
>DATEDK010000273.1:0-2502 GCA_035281685.1 Kiloniellales bacterium
CCGCCGCCACAGGCGGCCAGCCACAGCGGTCCCTCGGCCGAATTCGGCCCGCCGCAACGAACAAGTTGGGTGCCCTCGTCGGTCTTGGTCGCCGAAGCCAAGGACGCACCAACGGCCACTCCCACACCCAGGACAAGCGACAACGCGCCGATGAACACAGCTCTCATACGCGCCTCCTTTTGGGTTGTGGCACCCCTCGGTGTGCCGCCGGCACACCACCGGAAAATCTATGTCAGGCGAATAATCGTTGTAAATAAATAATGAATAAACGCAGAGTTAGGTGTAAAGAAAGTGCGTACATGGTTCTTAATTAGATCTCGCTCTATCCAATTCGTACAGAGATATGGAAATAATCTATCGACACTACATTCGCGGATACTCAGAGATCAGGCCTGGACCCGCAGCACCGGATGCGGCGCGGCGTCGAGGACGTCGCGCACCCGCTCGGCATGGCGCGGCAGCATCGTCGCCGGCAGCGCGGCAGGATCGGCCCAGGCGACGGCGCTGGTCTCCGCGAGCGGCTGGGCCGTACCGGCCGCCACGGTGCCCTCGAAGCTGAAGATCAGGGCGCGTGCGCTCGGCGCCCAGTAGAGTCCGGCAAGGCGCGTGAGCGCGGCCTCGACGCCGACTTCCTCGCGCGTTTCGCGCAGCGCAGCCTCCCAGGGCGACTCGTTCGGCTGCACGCCGCCGCCCGGGAGGTTCCAGCCCTTGCCGTCCTCGCGCTCGGCGATCAGCACGCGGCCCGCGGCGTCAAGCAGCACGACGAAGGCGGCGAGCCCCGGCGGACGGAGCGGCGACTGCAGGAGGTCGAGCAGCAGTGCCGTCTCGGACTCCTGGAGCTCGGCGATGCGCCGGGCGAAGGCATGCGCCAGGAGCACGTGCGTCGGCGAAAGCCCGCCGGCGTCCACCGTGACGCGCGGGTGCGAGCGCGAGGCCACGGCCTGCAGCGCCTCGGCCTCGTCCCAGATGATGCCGTAGTGCTGGCAGATGAGCTGGACCAGCCGCCGCGACGGCCGGCCGCGATGGCCGCGCTCCAGGGCCGATAGATAGGCCGCCGACACGCCCAGCGCCTGCGCGAGCTGCCGCGCGCTCTCGCCGCGCTGCTGGCGCAGCGCGCGCAGCCGCTGGCCGAACGGCGTCACGTCTTTTTCTTCGCCTTCTTCGTCACCTTTGCCTTGCGCCGGGCTGCGCCCGGCGGCGAGACGTCCCAGCCATGCCGGCTGTGCCAGTCGGCGAGCGACTCCTCGGGATAGAGGTCGTAGCGCTTGTCGCCCTTCTTCTTCGGCGCCAGCGGGACCCAGCTCGCCTTGGAGCCCAGCATGAGCTCGACGTGGTCGGGCGACTTCGGCAGGTCGGTGTCGATCGCGCTGGCGAAGGGATGCACCAGCTCCGGCCAGCCCGGATCCCAGAGCCAGAGCGCCGAGCCGCAACCTTTGCAGAAATGCCGCCGCCCGGAGGATTTCTTCCTCGGGTGGCCGCGCACGACGCCTCTGGCCCGGTAGACGGCGATGTGCTCCTTGCCCTCGACCTTCAGCGTCTCGTTCCAGGCGCCGAGGTTGATGGCGAAGCCGCCGCCGCCCTGCGTCTTGCGGCAGATCGAGCAGTAGCAGCGCATGAACGGCACCGGCGCATAGGCCTCGACGCTGAAGCGGACCTTGCCGCAGTGGCAGGAGCCTTCGAGGTGCATGGTTGGTTCCTTCGTTAGCTGTCGTCTGACGAGCGGGGGCTCCTTGGCCCATCCTTCGAGACGCAGCGCTGCGCGCTGCTCCTCAGGATGAGGTTGGTGGTTTGTGGACAAACAAACAAACCTCATCCTGAGGAGCCCTGCGGAGCAGGGCGTCTCGAAGGATGGGCCACAGGCACAGCCCATTCCAAGCCTGCGAATACTACTCGCGTCGCTCCGCGACGCTCACCGGCAGCAGGAGCCAGTAGCGCCCCTTCTGCTGCATCGCGCCGGCCTCGGCCAGCGCCGCTTCGCCGGCACCCCAGAAGAGGTCGCCGCGCACGGGGCCCTTGATCGCGGCACCGCTGTCCTGCGCCACGACGAGGCGGCGCAGCGGCCGGTCGCTGCCGGGCTCCGTGGTGTCGAGCCAGAGCGGCGCGCCCAGCGGCAGGAAGGCTGGATCGACGGCGAGGCTGCGGCCGGGTGTCAGCGGCACGCCTTGCGAGCCCAAAGGCCCCGCCCCGTCGACCATGCGGAAGAAGATGTAGCGCCGGTTCTGCTTCATGAAGGACCAGGCTTCGTCGGGATGCTGGCGCAGCCAGGCCATGACGCCCTGCGCGGTCACCTCGCCCGGCTGCAGCTTGCCGCTGTCCTTTAGCAGCTTGCCGACCGCGGTGAAGGGCAGGCCGTTGGCCGCGGCGAAGCCGACGCGCTGCCGGCTGCCGTCGGGAAAGCGCACGATGCCCGAGCCCTGCACCTGCAGGAAGAAGAGCTCGACGTAGTCCCTGAGCCAAAGCAGCTCGAGACCCTCGTTGGCGAGCACATGATTCTCGTCGATC
>DATEDK010000274.1:0-6735 GCA_035281685.1 Kiloniellales bacterium
CGCCGCCGCGCGTGCGCGGATCGTCGGGGCCACAGAAGGCCTGGCCGAAGGGGATCTGCCGGCAGTCGAGCGGACCCTCGGAGCCGCAGCCCTGGAAGGCGATGAGGTTGTTGAAGTGCACCAGCGGCGAGGCGTGCTTGCTGGAGAAGAGCGGCCAGCGCGTCGCCCAGGAGTTGTTGAAGATCGCGATGCTGCGCAGATAGGGAAAGCCCGAGCGGCTGTCGTCGCCGGTTTTCAACACCACGCCGCGCAGGTGCCCGAGGCACTTGACCGCGCCGGGGTCGCCGCTTTCGTCGACAGCGGCATAGCGGCCGGCTTCGCCAGCGAGCCCGCGGAACTGCGGCGAGAGCGACCAGTCGACATCGTCGCGGCAGCGGCTGCCAGGCAGCTCGCCCGGATCGTGCCAGCCGCGATTGCCGAAGACGTAGAGCGTGCCGCCGGCGACGCCATCGGTGGAGATCCAGGCATGGGCGTTCTGGAACACGTTGTGCTTCACGATCCAGTTCTCCGCGCGGCCCTCGGCCTCGACCGGGTTGTCGCGGATGAAGCGGAAGACGTTGCCGCGGACCTCGACGTTGCGCCCGCTCCCCTCGGCCGCGTTCCACATCCTGATGCCGTTGAAGGCGCGCTCGATGGTGTTGTCGGCGAAGAGCACGTTGCCGGCGATGTTGAAGGAAGCGAAGAGCGCGCCGTTCAAGGGCCGCCAGAGATGATGATGCACGACGCCCCAAGGCAGCTCGTCCCAGAGGTCGACGATGCAGCCGAGATCGAGATGCGGCGCCGCGCAGGGCGTCGCTTCCCGATAGGCGGCGGGGGTCTGCAGCCAGCGATTCGCTTGGATCACGAAGCCATGCGAGAGCGCGGTGCGGCCGGCTGTGGCGACGGCGAGGAAGCCGAAGGTTGAGCCGTGGATGGTCGACGCTTCCAGCGTGACATCGCGCGAGTCCACGGCCAGCACGCCAACCAGCCAGCAGTCCTCGAAGCCCAGATCGCGCAGCGTGATGTTCGAAACGTCGCGCAACACGATGCAAGTGGCGCGCGGCGCCGCGGCAACGCCCGCAAAGTCGGCCGCCGGGCCGCTCCTCCGGGCGACCCGGGCTTCCTCGACCAGCGCGAGACTGCCCAGCTCATAGCGGCCGTCCCACGGGTTCGCGGATACCGACTCACCGCCGACCGCACCGGCGCGGCAGGCGCCCTCGTCCAGCACCAATGCCGGATCGCAGAGCGCGTCGACGAGGTCGAGGCCCCTGAGCCAGACCAAAGGCTCGCCAATCTCGTTCACCTGGCCGCGGATGAGCAGAGAGAATCCCGCGCGCTGCAAGCCGGCCAGCTCGAGCAATGGCTGCTGGTCCCCGCCCACGAGGAAAAGAGTCTCGCCGCCGGGAGCGCTCCTCAGCAGCACGATCTCGTCGACGCTGCCGTCTGCGACGCCTGGCGCCGTGGCAAGCTCGCGGAGCGTGAGATCGGCACAGGAGGGCTCGCTGCCGAGATAGCCGAGATAGGCGCCGCCGCAGCGTGCCTCATCGCGCTGAAACGGCGGCACGGCGAGGTCGTGCGCCACCAGCAGGCGCTCGGCCGCGCCCACCTCGCGCCACGGAATACAAAGAAGCAGAACCGCGAGGACGAGGATCGGCCGCATGACGGCGGCACTCTAGCCGATCCCTCCCCTTCCCTCGCTTGGGCGCTTGGGTTAGAGAAGTTGTATAGACAACTTGCCGGCGGGGAGCGGCGTCCCATGGCCTTCAGACTCGTCCCTGGCGCGCTGACCCTCGCCCAGCTCCATGGCTTCTGGCGCAAGCCGCAGACGGCCGAGCTCGACGATGCGGCCTGGAACGCCGTGGCGCAGGCGGAGGCCGCGGTCGCCGCGATGGTGGCCTCGGGCAAGACGGTCTACGGCGTCAACACCGGCTTCGGCATCCTCGCCAAGGAGCGCATCCCGCGCGACCAGGTGGAGGAGCTGCAGCGCCGCCTGGTGCTCTCGCACATGGCGGGCGTGGGCGAGCCGCTGGCACCGGAAAGCGTCCGCCTGATCCTGCTGCTGAAGATCGCCGGCCTAGCCCGTGGCCATTCCGGCGCGCGCAAGGAAACCGTCCGCGCGCTGCTGCGCCTCCTGGAAGCCGACGCCCTGCCGGTCATCCCGGCGCAGGGCTCGGTCGGCGCTTCGGGCGACTTGGCGCCGCTGGCGCACCTCTCCGGCGCCTTGATCGGCGAGGGCGAGATCCTGCTGCAGGGCGAGCGCCTGCCGGCGGCGGCCGCGCTCGGCCTCATCGGCCTCGAGCCGCTGACGCTTGGCGCCAAGGAAGGCCTGGCGCTGTTGAACGGCACGCAGGTCTCGACCGCGCTTGCGCTCGAGGGCCTGTTCCGCGCGCAGGAGACCGCGGCGGCCGCGCTGGTCGCCGGCGCGATGAGCGTCGATGCCTGCGCCGGCAGCGACACCCCTTTCGATCCGCGCATCCAGGCCGTGCGCCTGCACCCGGGCCAGTCGCGTGCCGCCGCCATCCTGCGCCGGCTGATCGCCGGCAGCGCGATCCGCGAGTCGCATCGCGAGGGCGATCCGCGCGTGCAGGACCCCTATTCGCTGCGCTGCCAGCCGCAGGTGATGGGTGCCGCGCTCGACGTGCTGGCGGCGGCCGGCGCGATGCTGGAGCGCGAGGCCAACGCTGTCTCCGACAACCCGCTGGTCTTCCCCGCGGAAGGCGAGATGCTCTCGGGCGGCAATTTCCATGCCGAGCCGGTCGGCATGGCGGCCGACATGATCGCGCTGGCGATCGCGGAGACCGGGGCGCTTGCCGAGCGGCGCGTTGCGCTCCTGACCGACGCGACGCTCTCCGGCCTGCCGGCCTTCCTGATCGCCAAGCCCGGCCTCAACTCCGGCTTCATGATCGCGCACGTGACCGCAGCGGCGCTCGCCAGCGAGAACAAGCAGCTAGCGCACCCCGCCGTGGTCGACTCGCTGCCGACCTCCGCCAACCAGGAAGACCACGTCTCGATGGCAACCCACGGCGCCTACCGCTTGAAGCGCATGGCGGCGAACACCGGCCGCATCGTCGCGATCGAGCTGCTCGCCGCTGCGCAGGGCCTCGACCTGCGACGGCCGCTCGCCACCAGCCCGGCGCTGGCGAAGGTGCTGAGCGCGGTGCGCGAGAAGGTTGCCTTCCTCGAGATCGACCGCCCCTTCGCGCCCGACATCGAGGCGATCTACGGCCTCGTCGCCGACGGCTCGTTCCTCAGCCTGGTCTGGGGCGACGAGCGGCCCTGGTGAGATCCTCCCTCTCCCGCTTCGCGTCGCTTCGCGGGAGAGGGTCGGGGTGAGGGCGGTCGGTTGGTACGATTGTCGACGATCATACCGACCGACCCCCCTCACCCTACCCTCTCCCGCAAGGGGAGAGGGTCAACGACTACCTCTCCACCTTCCCACCCGCCTCGGCCCAGTCCTTGAAGCCGCCGAGGTTGTAGACCTTCTCGTAGCCCATCTCCTTCAGCAGCTTGCCGCCGAGCGCCGAACGGCCGCCGGAGGCGCAGTAGACGATGATGTTCTTCGCCGGATCGAACTGCTTGTCGAACGAGGGCAAGGCGGGATCGGCGCGGAACTCCAGCATGCCGCGGGAGATGTTGAGCGCGCCCGCTACCTTGCCGCTCGCCGCCACCTCCGGTGCGTCGCGCACATCGAGAACCAGCACATTGCCTTTGGCGATTATTTCCTGCGCTTCGGCCGGTGTGATCCGCGGCACCTCGGCGTTGGCGGCGTCCATCATCTCTTTCACGGTCTTGGGCATGACGGTTTCCTCCCTAAGCAGTACTTGGGGAGGCGGCAGCAACAGTGAAGCCCGCCAGGCAAAGAGACTAGCCGACCGTCCAGGTAGGACCGCTGCGCATCAGCTGCGCCAGGTCGGCGGCGCGTCCCTTGGCGCGAACCTCGGCGGTCTGGCGATGCACGGCTGCTTCGTAGCTCTCGACCGGATCGCAGTAGATCACCCCGAAGGCGACCGGGAAGGCCGGCGGCTCGAGCTTCACCAGCAGATGCGCCAAGTCGGCGTCGGTCTCGTCGTGATTGAGCACGCCGGCCGCCGCCGGGCCGCCCTCGCCCACCTCGACGACCTCGAGCTTCAAGGCGCCGGGCTTCACCCGCAGGCCCTTCCTGCCGCCGGCGAAGAGGAGCGGCTTGCCGTGCTCGACGAAGAGCTGCCGCTCCAGCGCCACGTCGCGCTCGGTGATGTGCGCGAAGGCGTTGTCGTTGTAGACGATGCAGTTCTGCAGGATCTCGACCAGCGCCGCCCCCTTGAAGGTCCGAGCGCGCTTCAGGACCTCGGGCAGGTGCTTCTGCGCCGTGTCGAAGGAGCGCGCCACGAAGCGCGCGCCCGAGCCGAGACCGAAGGCCAGCGCGGACACGGGCCGGTCGACCGAGCCCTGCGGCGTCGAGGGCGAGCGCGTGCCAAGCCGGGAGGTCGGCGAGTACTGGCCCTTGGTCAGGCCGTAGATCTCGTTGTTGAACAGCAGGATGTTGAGATCGACGTTGCGGCGCAGCGCATGCATCAGCTGGTTGCCGCCGATCGACAGCATGTCGCCGTCGCCGCCGACGACCCAGACGTCGAGCGCGGGATTCGCCAGCTTGATGCCGGTCGCGAAGGCCGGCGCCCGGCCGTGGATCGTGTGGAAGCCGTAGGTCTCCAGATAATAGGGAAAGCGCGCGGCGCAGCCGATGCCGGAGACGAAGACCGTGTTGGCGGGATCGGCGCCGCCGTCGGCGAGCGTCTTCTGCACGGCCTTCAGGATGGCGTAGTCGCCGCAGCCGGGGCACCAGCGTACCTCCTGGTCGGAGGCGTAGTCCTTCGGCTGCAGCCGCTGCGGACTCTCGAGGTTCATCGGCGGTTCTCCAGGAGCGCCAGCGCCGCTTCCTCGATCTCGACGATCTTGAAGGGCCGGCCGGCGATCTTCGTCAGGCTCCGGCAGTCGATCAGCGTCTCGGCGCGCAGGAGGGTCACCAGCTGCCCGTTGTTCATCTCCGGCACCAGCACCCGCTCGAAGCCGGCGAGCAGCGCCTTCAGGTTCTTCGGCAAGGGCCAGATGTGGCGCAGGTGGATGTGGCTGACGTCATGGCCCTGCGCGCGCAGGTTGGAGACCGCGCGGCTGATCGGTCCGAAGGTCGAGCCCCAGCCGACCACGGCGAGCCTGCCGGTGCCGGCGCCGTCCTCCACGCCCTGCGGCGGCAGTGAGTCCGCGACGCCCAGCACCTTGGCGGCGCGGGTCTTGGTCATGCGGTGGTGGTTCTCGGCGTCGTAGGAGATGTTGCCGGTCTTGTCGTCGCGCTCCAGGCCGCCGATGCGGTGCGTCAGCCCCGGCGTGCCCGGCTTCGCCCAGACGCGCGCCAACGTCTCGGCGTTGCGCAGGAACGGATGGAAGCCCTCGCGCGCCTCGTGGAAGCGCACCGGGAAGGCCTGGTAGCGCGAAAGCTCGGGCAGCTTCCAGGGCTCCGCGGCGTTCGCGAGATAGCCGTCGGTCAGGAGGATCACCGGCGTCATGTAGGTTACCGCGATGCGCACCGCCTCGACGGCGCAGTCGAAGCAGTCGCCGGGCGAGCGCGAGGCGATCACCGGTAGCGGCGCATCGGCGTTGCGGCCGAAGACCGCCTGGTAGAGATCCGACTGCTCCGTCTTGGTGGGAAGGCCGGTCGAGGGCCCACCGCGCTGCGAGTTCACGATGACCAGCGGCAGCTCGGCGGCGATGGCGAGGCCGATGGCCTCGGTCTTGAGCGCGATGCCCGGGCCGGAGGAGGAGGTGACGCCGAGCGAGCCGGCGTAGGAGGCGCCGATCGCGGCCGAGATCGCGGCGATTTCGTCCTCGGCCTGGAAGGTGCCGACCTCGAATTGCTTCAGGTTCGCCAGGGTGTGCAGCAGCGCCGAGGCGGGGGTGATCGGATAGCCGCAGAACCAGAGCGGCAGGCCGGCGAGCTGGCCGCCGAAGACGAGGCCCCAGGCCAGCGCCTCGGTGCCTGTGATGTTGCGGTAGAGCCCGGGCTCGATGCGCGCGGGCGGCACCGAGAAGGCGAGGTGCTCGCCGCCGAGCTCGGCCGTCTCGCCATAGGCATGGCCGGCGTTCAGGGCGGCCAGGTTCGCCGCGAGGATCGCCGGCTCCTTGGCGAACTTGCGCTCGAGGTAGCTCTGCGTCGGCTTGCGATCCCGGTCGAAGAGCCAGGCCACAAGGCCCAGCGCCCACATGTTTTTGCAGCGCAGCGCGTCCTTGCGGCCGAGGCCGGTGTGTTTCACCGCCTCCAGCGTCAAGGCCGACATGTCGACGTCGAGCCGGCGGTAGCCGTCGAGGCTGCCGTCGGTCAGGGGATTGGTGGCAAAGCCGGCCTTGGCGAGGTTCTTGTCGGTGAAGGCGCCGGTGTCGAGGATCAGGAGGCCGCCTGGCTTCACGTCCTTGAGGTCGACCTTGAGGGCGGCCGGGTTCATCGCCACCAGCACGTCGACCGCGTCGCCCGCGGTCTTGATCCGGCGCTGGCCGAAGTTGATCTGGAAGGCGGAGACGCCGAAGGTCGTACCCGCCGGCGCGCGGATCTCCGCGGGGAAATCGGGGAAGGTCGCCAGGTCGTTGCCGGCCAGCGCCGTTTCCAGGGTGAACTGGCCGCCAGTGAGCTGCATGCCGTCGCCGGAATCGCCGGCGAAGCGCACCACCGCACTTTCCAGCTCGCGGCGCAGCACGGGCACGGGGCCCGGCGCCGTCGCGGTCTCGTTC
>DATEDK010000275.1:0-4035 GCA_035281685.1 Kiloniellales bacterium
ACGCTCGCGGTGGCCGTCGCCTTCTTCTACTTCTGCCAGCAGAACTACGACATCTTCAACGGCTTCCGCGGCTACGCTGGCCTGGCGCCGCCGCTGGTCTTCGGCGTCGACTGGCGCCAGCCGCTTCCGTTCTACTATCTCGCGCTCGGCGCCGCGCTGGTCGGCTATCTCTTCGTGGCCTGGCTCTCGCGCTCCACCTTCGGCATCGCGCTGCAGGCGATCCGCGACAACCCGCGCCGCATGGCCGCCCTCGGCTTCAACGTCGCGGCGCACCGCGTCGCCGCCTACGCCGTGGCCGGCCTGCTCGCCGGTGTCGGCGGCCTCTTCCTCATCTGGTACAACGGCCGCATCTCGCCCGGCTCGATCGGCGTCGGCGCGGCGATCAACGTGTTGATCATCGCCATTCTGGGCGGCCTGCGCCGGCCGAGCGGCCCCTTCATCGGCGCGCTGATCTTCGTTCTGCTCGACAACTTCGCCATCGACCTGATCGATCGCGAGCGCTTCAACCTGGTGATCGGCGCCGCCTTCCTGGCGGTCGTGCTCTTTTCGCCCGACGGCGTGCTTGGCCTCTGGGACAAGCTGGTCGCGCGTCTGGCCAAGAACCGCGGGCAACGCGGCTGAGGTCCCGGCGGCCGAAGGGCCCCGGCAACGGCAACGAATGGGAGGAAAGAAGATGTTCGAATTCTCAAGACGGGTCCTGCTCGCTTCCGCCGCCGGCGCCTTCGCGCTCGGACTGACGGCGGGAACGGCCGGTGCCCAGGACACCATCAAGATCGGCGTGCTGGCGACGCTGGAAGGCCCCTTCACCGTGCTGGGCGAGGACTCCATGCGCGGCGCCAACCTGGCCTTCGAGGAGTTCAATCACGAGGTGGCCGGCAAGAAGATCGAGGTGGTGACCGGCTCGTCCGACGCTTCGCCCGACAGCGCGATCGCCGCGGCCCGCAAGCTGATCGAGCAGGACAAGGTCGACATCCTGATCGGTCCCCTTTCCGGCGACGAAGGCCTGGCGATGCGCGACTTCGCCAAGACCCATCCGGAGGTGACCTTCATCAACGGCACCTCGGCCGCGGCGGACACCACGCTGCGCGACCCGGCGCAGAACTTCTTCCGCTTCACCACCGACGGCGTGCAGTGGCAGGCGGGCCTCGGCGAGTACTCCTATGACGTGAAGGGCTACAAGACGGTCGTCACCATCGCCGAGGACTACGGCTTTCCCTACTCGCAGGTGATGGGCTTCATGCTGCCCTTCTGCGAGGCCGGTGGCCGCGTCGTCGCCAAGCACTGGGTGCCGATCGGCAACAAGGACTTCTCCTCGATCGTCGCGCAGATTCCCGACGAGGTCGACGCGATCTACGTCGCGCTCGGCGGCGCCGACGCGGTCAACTTCCTGACGCAGTTCGAGCAGGCGGGCGGCGACAAGCCGATCATCGCCGGCTCGATCACCGCCGACCAGACCGTGCTCGGCTCGGAGGGCAAGCGGAAGGACGCGCTGCTCGGCACGCCCTCGGCCGGCCCGATCGCCGACAACTGGGACGATCCGCGCTGGAAGGAGTTCGTCGCGGCCTACAAGGCGGCCTATCCGGACGGCTTCCCCTCGCCCTCGCTCTTCGCGCACGGCTACTACGTCGAGACCAAGGCGGCGCTGGTCGGCCTCGAGGAGGTCAACGGCGATCTCTCCGACGGCCACAAGAAGTACCGCGAGACGCTATCCAAGCTGCAGCTCGACACGCCGACCGGCCTGGTCACGCTCGACGAGAACCGCAACGGCATCGCCGACATCTTCCTGACGGAAGTGGCGGAAGGCGACGACGGCAAGCTCTACAACAAGGTCGTCGAGGTGATCCCGCAGGTGAACCAGGTGCTCGGAATGGACCGTGCGGCATTCCTGGCGCTGGGCCCGGCCAGCCGCGACAACCCGAGCTGCCCGTGACATGGCGCTCGCCGCCACCACGCACCGCATCGCCCAGGCCGGCGCCGCGAACGCTCTCGAGCTTCGCGGCGTCAGCCGGACCTTCGGCGCGCTGGTGGCGGTGAACGACGTCTCGATGACGGTGCGCGCCGGCGAGCGGCGGGCGGTCCTGGGGGCGAACGGCGCGGGCAAGACCACGCTGTTCAACGCCATCACCGGAGACTTCCCGCCGACCGCCGGGCGCATCCGCTTCTTCGGCGAGGACGTGACCGGACTGCCGGTGCACGAGCGCATCCGTCGCGGGCTGCGCCGCACGTACCAGACCTCGCTGCTGTTTCGGGGGCTTTCGGTCCTCGACAACGTGTTCCTGGCGGTGCGCGGCATCGGCCGCAACCGCTTCTCCTTGCTGCGGCCGCGCGAGGCCGACGTTTCGCTGACGGCGGCGCGCGAGCTGCTGCACGCCGTGCACCTCGAGGATCGCGCGCAGACCCTGGTTGCCGATCTCGCGCACGGGCAGCAGCGCCAACTCGAGATCGCCATGGCGCTGGCCGGCGCGCCGCGCTTCATCCTCTTCGACGAGCCCGCCGCCGGCCTCTCGCCGGTTGAGCGGCGCGACCTGATCCAGATCCTGGGCGCGCTGCCCAGCCACATCGGCTACATCATCATCGAGCACGATCTCGACGTGGCGCTGCGCGTGGTCGAAAGCGTGACCGTCCTGCACAACGGCGCGCTCTTCAAGGAGGGCACGCCCGACGAGATCCAGTCGGACCGCGACGTGCAGCGCATCTACCTGGGGGGCGGCCATGGTTGAAGGCGCGCCGCTGCTCCAGGTGACGGACCTGCAGGTCTACTACGGCCAGAGCCACGTGCTGCAGGGTGTCGACCTGACGCTCGAAAGCGGGATCCTCGCCATCGTCGGCCGCAACGGCATGGGCAAGACCACGCTCTGCCGCTCGATCATCGGCCTCACCCGCGCCGCCGGCGGCTCGGTCAAAGTGGCCGGCAAGGAGATCCTCGGCCTGGAGCCGAACGCCGTGGTGGCCGAGGGGATCGGCTACGTGCCGCAGGGGCGGCGCGTCTGGCCCTCGCTCACCGTCGACGAGCACCTGCGCCTGGCGCAGCGCTCCGGCCGCAAGGGCGCCTGGACCGTCGAGCGCATCTACCAGGCCTTCCCGCCGCTGGCCGAGCGCAAGCGCAACGGCGGCTCGCAGCTCTCCGGCGGCGAGCAGCAGATGCTGGCGATCGGCCGCGCGCTGCTCGCCAACCCGATCCTTCTGGTGATGGATGAGCCGACCGAGGGCCTGGCGCCGGTCATCGTCGAGCAGGTCGAGGCCATGCTGCGACGCCTGGCCGAAGAGGGTGAGATCGGCGTGCTCCTGATCGAGCAGAACATCGGCGTCGCCACCGAGGTCGCGAGCCGCGTCGCCATCATGGTGAACGGACGGCTGGTGCGCGAGCTCTCCGCCGCCGAGCTCGCCGCCGACCTGGGCCTGCAGCAGCGGCTGCTCGGCATGGCGACCCAGGGCGAGACCGTGGAGGAGGTGGCCGAGGAGATCGCCGCCCCCGATCCCAACGCCGGCGTCGTCTTCCGCGTGCGCCGCGCCGACCAGCCGCTGCCCGAGCTGGAGGAGAGCGGGCCGATGCCCGGCGCCACCTACTCGGCGATCCGCATTCCGACCCGCTGGTCGGCCGGCAATCCGCTGCTCGAAGGCCGCGCGGCCGAGCCTGAGCCCGTCGAGCCTGCGCCGGCAGTGATCGAAGCTGAACCGCCGGCGCCGGTGCCGTTGGCAACGGCGGTGCCGGTCGCGCGCACCGTCGGTCGCGCTGCTTACGTCTGCGGCACCTTCGATACCAAGGGCCGCGAGCTCGGCTATCTCGCCAACAAGCTGCAGCGCCTGGGCCTCAGCGTGGTGACCGTCGACCTCTTCACCTCGCAGAAGCCCAGTGCCGCCATGGTCGGCCCCATGGAGGTGGCGCGCCACCATCCCAAGGGTGCGGCCGGCGTCTTCACCGGTGACCGCGGCAGCGCGGTGATCGCCATGGCGGAGGCCTTCGCGCGCTTCCTGCCCGGCCGGCGCGATCTCGGCGGCGTGATCTCCGCCGGCGGGTCGGGCGGCACCTCGCTC
>DATEDK010000276.1:0-7635 GCA_035281685.1 Kiloniellales bacterium
GGCCGGCCGCAGGCACTGCATCGCGCGCTGTTGCGCGACCTTGCGCGACAGCTGCTGCTCTTCGATGCCGGCCGGCAGCAGCGCGCCGAGCTTTCTCTGGCGGAAAGCGCCGGCTGGCTCGACGTGACGCACGGTCTGACCTTCGCCGGTGCCGTGCGCTGGGCAGCCGCGCTCGACCCGGACTTGCTGGCGCCGGGTCTGCTGCAGATGGCCTGCTTCATCGGCCGCAACAACGGCTTCCTCGATCGCTCGGTCAGCGAGCGGGACTGGCAGGTCGAGGACCCCGCTGCATTCTTCGCCGAGGCAGGCCATGCGCTGCTCGACCACGGCGAAAGCGAGGCGATCGTCGCCGCGCACCGGGTGAAGACGCTGACCGCCATCGAGCGGGAGGCGGCCGCGGTCGCCGAGGATCCCGCGCTGGTGGCACTGCTCGCCGCCGCCTGCCGGCGCTTCCTGGCGAGCGGTCTGCGCCTGAAGCACCCGCTGCGCACCGCGCGCCAGGCGCTCCGCCTGGTCGAGAGCGAGGATTGACCCACCGATTTCTCGTCGCATGGCGAACGGCCGGCGCCGCCCAGCGTTGCCCACCGGGGTTGCCGCGAGCGAAGGGAGAGATCCATGCTCCGCATGTTCCTGGCGACCGCGGCCCTCGCACTGGCTTTGACGCCCGCTGCCGCACTGGCCGAGGATGTCACCCTCAACGTGGCGAACAGCCCCGAGCACGGGGCCTACCTGACCGACAGCGAGGGCCGTGCCCTCTACCTCTTCACCGCCGACACCCAGGGCAAGGTCGGCGCCGAGCCGGTCATTTCCTGCGTCGGCGAATGCCTGACCGGCTGGCCGCTGCTGACCAGCGAGAACCTGGCGGTCGCCGGCGAAGGTGTCGACGTGAAGCTCATCGGCAAGATCTTCCACGACGGCAAGGACGTGGTCACCTACAACGGCTGGCCGCTCTATTACTTCGTCAAGGACAAGGCGGCCGGCGACACCATGGGCCAGGACATCGAAAGCCACGGCGGCGAGTGGTACCTGGTCACGCCGATGGGCGAGGCGGTCGGCCACGATTGATCGCGAGGCGAGTCGTGCCGGTGCGGCGGTGTGCGTGGGCTCGCCTCTCCCGCTAGCATCGCCCTCATGAAAGCTCCGACGCTGGCGAGCGTCGCCAAGGCGGCGCGCGCCTGCACGCTCTGCGCCGCCGAGCTGCCCCTGGGGCCGCGGCCCGTCTTCCGGCTGCATCCGGCGGCACGGCTGCTGATCGTGGGCCAGGCGCCGGGCACCAGGGTGCACGCCACCGGCATCCCCTGGAACGACCGCTCGGGCGATCGCCTGCGCGACTGGCTGCAGCTCGATCGCGACCGTTTCTACGACCGCCGCAAGATCGCGATCCTGCCCATGGGGCTCTGCTATCCCGGCGTCGATGCCAACGGCGGCGACCGGCCGCCGATGGCGATCTGCGCGCCTACCTGGCACCCGCGCCTCAGGCCGCTCCTGCCGCAAGTCGGCCTGACCTTGCTGGTCGGGCTCTACGCCCAGCGGCATTACCTCGGCAGCCTGCGCAAGGCGAGCCTCGGCGAGACCGTGCGGAACTTCGCCGCCTACCTGCCGGAGTACCTGCCGCTGCCGCACCCCTCCTGGCGCAACACGGCGTGGCTCAAGCGCAACGCCTGGTTCGAAAGCGATCTGCTTCCCCTTTTGCGGGAACGGGTCAGCACGCTGCTCTCTTGAGACTCTGCTAGACTGGGCCCAACGCGTCCGGAGACCCGTTGACCTTGTCCCGCTCAATCTGCCGCCCGTTGCGGACCGCAGCCACAGCCTGCCTGGTCCTGGCCGGCCTGCTGCCCGCCGCCGCCGCAGTCGAGGGCCAGCGCGTGCCGCACGACATCGTCGTCGACGGCGACTACACGCTGCGTTTCCTCGAGGATCCCGAGGTCGGCTTCATCGACACCCTGCAGGTGCTGAAGGGCGAGCAGCTGATCTACGAGGGGCTGTTCGAGGCCTTCCTCGCCATGATCGAGGAACCGCCGGGCAGCGAGTATGGCGTGCTGCCGCTCGGCCTCGACGTCGATGCCACGGGCGACGGCCGGCCCGACTTCGTCCTGCAGTCCTACTCCGGGGGCGCGCACTGCTGCTATTACACGCTGGTGCTGGAGCGCGAGCCGGAACTCGCCGTGCTTGCGGAGTTCGACGGGGCCAATTCGCCGGCCAGCCTGAAGAATGCCGACGACGATCTGGCGCTCGAGGTGCACCTGCGCGACTGGACCTTCGCCTACTGGAAGACCTCCTTCGATCAGTCGCCGGCACCCGAGGTGATCCTCGACCTGCAGGACGGCGCCTATGTCGGCTCGCCCGAGCTGATGCGGCGCCCGCCGCCTGCCCAGGCGGCGCTCGACCTCGAGATCGAGGCAATGCGCGCCACCCTGCAGCAGGCGAAAGAGCCCACTCCGGCGCTCTGGGGCCGAATGCTGGACTACACCTACTCCGGCAACGCCGAGACCGCCTTCGCGCTGCTCGATCGCGCCTGGCCCGAGGGGCTCTCCGGCAAAGCGAGCTTCGTGCTGCAGTTCGGCGCGCAGCTGTCCTTCAGCCCCTACTGGGACACCATCGCCGAGATGAACGGCTGGACCTCGACCGAACCCTAGGGCACGCAGTTGAAGGTCGCGCGGCCGCCCGGCCAGTCGTCCGCCACTGCCTGGGCGTGGCGTCCGTAGTGCAGGCAGTACTCCTCGGCCTTCTGCGTGACCTCGACGATGTTGTCCTCGTCCACGTTGGGGAAGACGATGCTGCGCGGCGTCGCGGTGACCTGTTCCTCGGTGCAGGCCGAGAGCGCCAGCACCAGGACCGCGATGTTGAGAGGGAAGAAGCGTGCCATGAGGGGCTCCGCGCGGGTCGGGGAAAGCCAAGTCTCCGCCGAACCGCGTCCGGAGTCGAGCGCCACCGCATCGAATGCGCAAAAGGTGGACGCGCGCGCTAGGCCCGCTGCTGCCGCTCGGCCAGACCGCGGTAATAGCCCAGCACAAAGACCCGGACCGAAGCGGTGAAGCTGGATTCGCTCTGCGCGCCGGCGATGCGCGTCAACAGCCGGTTCAGCGGCATGCCCTCCCGGCGCGCCACGTCATGGAGCGCATCCCAGACCGCCGTTTCGAGCCTGAGGCTGGTCCGCCGCGTCCCTACCCGGACGTTGCGCATCACCAGCGTCGATCTGCGCCCCAAGGGGCGACCATCATCTGCCATGACGACCACTGCGCTGACCGCCGACCCGGCCGGCCTTCCCCAAGGCCGGCCGCCCCACCCGGAGCGGACTTCGACTCTATGGCGCCAGCAGCGCGACAACAACTTTTAAGTCATGGCAGACAGGATTCTAGCCACTTAAGGTAATTAGTCCCTTGCCATATTCTCCCGTGGCGTCAAAAGCCGCAGCGAAAGCGCATGCACCCGGCCCGCCAGTTCCTCCGCCAGCAGCCCATTCACCAGGCGATGCCGTTCGACCCGGCTCAGACCCTCGAAGGCGAAGGTCACCAGGGTCACGTGGAAGTGGGTCTCCCCGCCCTCGCGCCAGCCGCCGTGCCCGCGGTGCTGCTCGCTGTCGTCGCGCACCTCGAGGGCGACCGGCGCCAGCGCCTCGCGCAGCCTTGTCTCGATACGCTCCCGGACCCCGGCCATGGCCTTGCTCCCGCTCATTGCCGTGCACAGCTGGCGATGCAGCCCTGTCGAGACAAGCGGCTGCGAGTCAGCCATGACGCCCGCTTTGCTTGCCAGGTAACGGGGCCATTCCCATACTTGGCCCATGCGCCGCGGCCTCAATCTTGAAGCCTTGGAACGACCCTTCCGCAAGGCCGCGGTGGCCGCGCGCGTCTGCATGGCCGAGGGCTGCGCGGCGGCGGGCGAGTACCGCGCGCCGGTGTCGCGCGACCGGCTGAACGAATACTACTGGTTCTGCCTCGACCACGTGCGCCTCTACAACGCCACCTGGGACTACTGCAAAGGCCTCGATCCCGACGCAATCGAGCGCGAGTTGCGCATGGACGCGACCTGGCGCCGGCCGAGCTGGCCGCTCGGCCTGGGCGACATCCACGACCCCTTGGGCCTGCTCGGCGGCCAGGGCCGCCGCGAGCGGCGCAGCCAGGAGGGCCGCATGCCAGCGGCCAGTCCCGAGGCGCGCGCTCTGGCCGTCCTGCAGCTGCCGGTCGGCGTCACCTTCGAGGAGGTGCGCAGCCGCTACAAGTCGCTGGTCAAGCAGCTCCATCCCGACGCCACCGGCGGCAACCGCGACGCCGAGGATCGCTTGAAGGTCGTCAACCAGGCTTACGGCACCCTGAAAGCCGCCTACGCGCAGCTCTCGCAGGCCACCGTCGCCCAGCCGCAGGGCGCCTAGGGCCGATTGGCGCACCCGACGGCCCCACAGGACCCATTCACCCAAGCAGTGCTAGAGAACAGCCATGACTCCTGAGACGAACAAGGGCCCCAAGGGGCCCACCGTCAGCGACCAGCTCCCGACCGGCGGTCCCGACATCCGCATCTCCGTGCGGCAGACCTTCGGGCTCGACTGCGACATGCAGTGCCCCGCGTTCAGCGCGACGAACTCCTACGTGCCTGACGTCGACGAGGCCTACCGCTTCGACCACGACACGACCTTGGCCATCCTGGCGGGCTTTGCCTACAACCGCCGGGTCATGATCCAGGGCTATCACGGCACCGGCAAGTCGACGCACATCGAGCAGGTGGCCGCGCGCCTCAACTGGCCGATGATCCGCATCAACCTCGACAGCCACGTGAGCCGCATCGATCTCGTCGGCAAGGACGCCATCGTCCTGAAAGACGGCCTGCAGGTGACCGAGTTCCGCGAGGGCCTGCTGCCTTGGGCGCTGCAGCGCCCGGTGGCGCTCTGCTTCGACGAGTACGACGCCGGCCGGCCCGACGTGATGTTCGTCATCCAGCGCGTGCTGGAGGCGACCGGCCGCCTGACGCTGCTCGACCAGAACCGCGTGATCCGCCCGCATCCGGCCTTCCGGCTGTTCTCGACCACGAACACCATCGGGCTCGGCGACACCACCGGCCTCTATCACGGCACGCAGCAGATCAACCAGGGCCAGATGGACCGCTGGAACATCGTCGCGACGCTGAACTACCTGCCGCACGACGACGAGGTGAACATCGTGCTGGCGAAGGCGCCCAACTACGACACCAAGGAGGGCCGCGAGACGATCTCCGCCATGGTGGCGCTGGCCGACCTCACGCGCTCCGGCTTCATCAACGGCGATCTTTCCACGGTGATGAGCCCGCGCACGGTCATCACCTGGGCCGAGAACGCCGAGATCTTCGACGACATCGCCTTCGCCTTCCGCACCACCTTCCTCAACAAGTGCGACGAGACCGAGCGTCCGGTGGTGGCGGAGTACTACCAGCGCTGCTTCGGCACCGAGCTGAAGGAGTCGGGCGTCAAGGCCAACCTGGTCTGAGGCTGGAGCGGCGCCGATGCAGCACGGCGAATCCCCGCTGGAGCGTTTCAAGCGCGTGACCGCCGCCACGGTGCGGGCGATCGCCGAGCGGGACGACATCACCGTGGGCTTCCATCCCTCGGCCGCCGGGCTCGCCGGCAGCGAGGTGAAGCTGCAGCCGCCGGCCCGCGACCTGCCGCTGGCCGAGGTGCAGCAGGCGCGCGGCGAGGCTGACTCGGCCGCGCTGCGCCTGCGCTACCACAACGACAAGACGCACCGCGACCTGCGCCCCGTCGATCCCGTCGCGCGCGAGATCTTCGATTCGGTCGAGCAGGCCCGCGTCGAGGCGATCGGCGCCCGGCGCATGACCGGCGTGGCCGAGAATCTCGATGCCGCGCTGGAGGAGCGCTATCGCGCCAAGGGTCTCGGCCGCATCAGCGAGAGCGAAGACGCGCCGCTTGCCGATGCGCTCCGCGCGCTGGTGCGCCAGGCGCTGACCGGCCGGCCGCTGCCGCCGACCGCGCGCCACGTCGTCGAGCTCTGGCGCCCCGAGCTGGCGCCGCAGGTGCTCTCCGACATCGACCGGCTTTCCGAGCACCTGGGCGACCAGCGGCACTACGCCCAGGCCGTGCGGCGCATGCTGCAGCACCTGAACCTCGAGGATGCCGGCGAGGACCAGGAGGGCAGCGACGAAAACGAGGCCGAGGGCGACCAGAACCAGCAGGAGGCCCAGGCCGAGGGCCAGAGCGGCGAGCAGGACTCCGGCGACAGCCGCGCCTCGATGGAGGGCCAGGAGATCGAGGTCTCCGACGCCGAGGGCCTGGAGGAGTCCGCGGCCGAGGCGGAAGGCGAGATGCAGGCCGGCGCCAGCGAGGAGGACCCGGGCCGCCCCGGCCGGCCGCCGCGCTACGAGGACCGGCGCAACGATCCGAGCCAGGCGGTCTACCGCGCCTTCACCGAGGAGTTCGACGAGACGGTCGAGGCCGACGATCTCTGCGACCCCGACGAGCTGACCCGGCTCCGGCAGATGCTGGACCAGCAGCTGGCGCACCTGCAGGGCGTGACCGCGCGCCTGGCGAACCGCCTGCAGCGGCGCCTGCTCGCCAAGCAGACCCGCGCCTGGGAGTTCAACCTCGAGGAGGGCATCCTCGACACCGCGCGCCTCGCCCGCATCGTCGCCAACCCGACGCACTCGCTCTCCTTCAAGCAGGAGACCGACATCGAGTTCCGCGACACCGTGGTCACGCTGCTGATCGACAACTCCGGCTCGATGCGCGGCCGGCCGATCACCGTGGCGGCGATGAGCGCCGACATCCTGGCGCGCACGCTCGAGCGCTGCGGCGTGAAGGTCGAGATCCTGGGCTTCACCACCCGGATGTGGAAGGGCGGCCAGTCGCGCGAGAAGTGGATCGCGGCGAACAAGCCCGCCAATCCCGGCCGCCTCAACGACCTGCGCCACATCGTCTACAAGTCGGCCGACGAGCCCTGGCGCCGCGCGCGCCGCGCGCTCGGCCTGATGCTGCGCGAAGGCATCCTCAAGGAGAACATCGACGGCGAGGCGCTGATCTGGGCGCACAACCGCCTGCTGGCGCGCTCGGAGCAGCGCCGCATCCTGATGGTGATCTCCGACGGCGCGCCGGTCGACGACTCCACGCTTTCGGTCAATCCCGGCAACTACCTCGAGCGTCACCTGCGCGAGGTGATCGAGATGATCGAGCTGCGCAGCCCGGTCGAGCTGATCGCCATCGGCATCGGCCACGACGTGACGCGCTACTACCGCCGCGCCGTCACCATCGTCGATGCCGAGCAGCTTGGCGGCGCGATGATGGAGCAGCTGGCCGCCCTCTTCGACGAGGAGGAACCGCAGGCGGTCCCGCGCCATGCATCGCGCGGGCCCAGGCCCGCCGAGAAGCCGGGAGCGGGCAGGCAGCCGGCGACCAAGCCAGGGGCCGGCAAACAGGGCGCGCCGCGCAAGGTCGTCGCGCGCTAGACTGGGGTCGCCATGGCGCTCAGCACCGCCTTCTCGCGCCGCTTCGGCCTCACCCATCCGATCGTGCTGGCGCCCATGGGCGCGGTGGCCGGCGGCGCGCTGGCGGCCGCGGTGCAGCGTGCGGGCGGGCTCGGTCTGATCGGCGCCGGCTACCTCGGCAGCGAGTGGATCGACCGCCAGTTCGCCGCCGCCGGCAACCAGCCGGTCGGCATC
>DATEDK010000277.1:0-11630 GCA_035281685.1 Kiloniellales bacterium
ATGCTCGACAAGGCGCTGCGGCACCGCCAGCCGGGACCCTATCAGGTGCAGGCGGCGATCGCGGCGCTGCATGCGCGCGCGAAGACGCCGGCAGAGACCGACTGGGCCGAGATCGACCTGCTCTACGCGACGCTCGAGCGCCTGCAGCCCTCGCCGGTCGTGACGCTGAACCGCGCGGTCGCTGTCGCGAAGCTGAAGGGCCCCGCGGCGGCGCTGGCGATGGTCGAGCCCCTGGCGGAGGCGCTCGGCGGCTACTTCCATTTCCATGGATTGCGCGGCGCCTTGCTGCTGCAGCTGGGCCGGCACCGCGAGGCGCGCGAGGCCTTCAACCGCGCGATCGCGCTTGCGACCACGCCGGCACAGGCGGCGCATATTCGGGAGCACCTCGATCGGCTGGAGCGCGACGCAATCCCCTCCACCATGCGCAGCATGGGGGAAGGTTAGGGAGGGGGTGTCGACAATTTGAGCTGCTTCGTCGAGACCCCCTCCCCAGCCCTCCCCCATGCTTCGCATGGTGGAGGGAGTTCTTACGTATTCGTCCCCGACACCTTGCCCTGGCTCAGCGAGCCGGGATTCCACGCCGGACCCGCTTCCAGCACCTGCACATTCGTCGCCGCCGGCCGCCCTCCCGGCGTGGCCACCTTCTCGAAGGCGACGCGGCTGCCGGCGGCGAGCGTGCGGTAGCCGAAGCCGGGGATGCCGGAGAAGCGCAGGAAATAGCGCTCGCCGTCTTCGCCCAGGATCACGCCGTAGCCGTCGTCGACGGAGAACCACTCGACCTGGCCTTTCAGCACCGCGCGGCCCTTCTGGCCGAGCGGACGCGGCTCTTCCCAGTATTCCGCCGGCACGGCGACGGCCAGCACCTCGGGCCGCGCGTAGGCCTCGTAGCGGTAGTTGCGCTTGGTCGCCATGCAGGCGCGCCGGTCCTGCCGCAGCTCCTCCAGCGTCGGGCGCGCGACGAAGAACCAGCCGTCGTAGACCTTGTGGATGCGCCGGTCCGGCGTCAGCACGTAGGTGGTCGGTCGCGCGCAGCCCGGATACTCCTCCTCGGTCGCGTCGCGGATGCCGAGCGCGTCGATGGCGACGCGCTGCTCGTCTGAGAGGAAGGGCCAGGCGGCGCCGAGGCCGTAGCGATAGGCGCCGCAGACGCGCGGCGGATCGGCCGAGATCGAGACCATCTTGCAGTAGTTGACCGCGAGCTCCTCCTGGAACTGCACGAGCTTGCGCATCTGCGCGCCGTCGCGCGTGCAGAAGAAGCCGCGGTAGAACACGCAGATCAGCGGATAGCCGTCGTCCCAACCCATCGCCTGGTCGTAGGGCGTGGGCGCCATGACGGTGGAGAGCTTCAGCAGCCGCCCGCGATGGTCGGGCAGCTCGAAGTCGGGGAAGCGGTCGCCCGCGAGGTAACGGCTCATGGCTTGCTCTCTTTGCTTCCTTTGGGTCGGCACCAGAACTGATACATGGCGGCGAAGCACTCCGGCGCCTCCGCCTCGAACGCCTGCCAGCGGGCCAGGTCGCGCTCACGGCCAGGATGGCGCTGGCGAAAGCGGGCGAGCATCGCGGGATCGGCGAGCTCGAAGCCGAGGAACAGGAGGCCGGTGCCGTCGAGCAGCGCCTGCACCTCGCCCAGGTCGTAGCTCGTCTCCTGCACGTGGAACAGCAGGTCGCGCAAGCCGTCGAGCGAATGGAAGTCGAGCAGCCGCGTGACCGCGCGCGCGGCGTCACTCTCCGGCAAGGCCTGGAGACGGCGACGCGCGGCACGCAGGCCCTCGGGCGTTGCATCGAAGCCGGTCAGCAGCGCGCGCGCCTGCGCGAGCGGGCGGCGCGCCGCACGGGCGTAGAGCCCTAGCTTCATCAAGCCGCCCGGCGCCAGGAGCCGGGTCAGCACGGCCAGACCCTGCGCGGGCTCCGCCAGGTGATGCAGCACGCCCGAGCATTCGATCAGGTCGAAGCGCCGGTCCCAGTCTCCCAGCGCCAGCAGGTCGGCCTCGGCGAAAGCGATGTTGCGCTGGTCGAGCTCGGCGGCCTTCAGCGCGGCATAGCCGAGCGAGGCGCGGCTCAGGTCGATCGCCAGGACCTCCGCGCCGGCGAAGCGGGAGGCGACGCGCACGGCGTGCGCGCCGGTGCCGCAGCCGGCGACCAGCACGCGGGGTGCTGCGAGCTCCGGGACGTCGATGCCCGGCAGGATGGCACGCAGCACTTCGGCAAAGGGCCGCGGCGGCTGGCGGGTGACAGCGATCCAGCGCGGGTAGGGATTGGCCTCGTAGAGCGCCTTCACCTTGCGGCTGGTTTCGTCCGCAGTGGCAACAAGCCGAGGAATGGGCGCCCTGCGAACCGCAGCCGGCTCCTCGATGCTGCGGCGATGCAGCAGGCGGAGCAGCGGGGAGGCCGGCACGGCCAGTCCCTCTGCCCAGTCCGGCAGCGGGCGGTAGCAGGCGAGTTGCAGGACCTCGCGCGTCCATTGGGACGGCGGGCTCGCGGCCAGCTGCCGTGCCAAGTCGTCGACGGCGGCGGTTTCCTCCGGCGCCTCCCACCAGGCGAAACGGTTGAGGTCGGCCTGCAGCGCGAGCAGCGTCAGCGCCTCCTCGGGCAGTTCGGCGGCGCGCGCACGCAGGCCGGTCAGCGCCGTCTCGATCGCCTGGTCGGTGACGATGGCGCGGGACAGCAGCGCCTTGGCGAGCGGCTGTCGCAAGGCCTCGGGATCGCTCAGCTTCAGCAGGCCCTGGGCGGCCGGCGCCACCTCCTGCGGATCGATGTCGTCGGAGTTCAGCAGCGCGATCAGCGCCTCGATGACCGCCGGACTCGCCTCCTTCAGCCGCACACCATGAAAGGCGCGCGCCAGCCCCAGGCGATAGCGTGGGGTCCTGCGGTCGAGGCGCCAGGCGGCGAGATGGCGGCCCAGCGCATCGAAGGGGCGGCCGGCGGCGCTGAGGCTGAGGCCTTCGCGGAAGGCGGTCTCGGCGTCGCTCGCCATGATCAGATCGGCTTCACCTCGTGCCGCGAGGTCTTGCGGAAGCGCAGGGTCAGCAGCACGAAGGCCAGCGTGTAGCCCACCAGGTTGCCGCCGAGGAAGCCCTCGGCACCCCACGCCAGGCGGTAGCCGAGCCAGTAGGAGAGCGGCACGGAGATGCACCAGTAGGCCAGCACGTAGACGCCGAGCGGGATCATCACGTCGCCGCCGGCGCGGAGCGCCCCCTGCATGACGTTGTGCGCGCCGTCCATGACGACGCAGAAGGAGACCAGGATCAGGCTCGGGATCAGGAGCGCCAAGACGGCGGGATCGGGCGTGTAGGCCCTCCCCAGCGTGTCGCGCAGCAGGAAGATGCAGGTGCCGACGACGAGCTGCAGCGACAGCACCATGCCGAGCCCGACCCAGCTCGCCGTCGCCCGGCCGACGCGGTCGCCGCGGCCGATGGCATTGGCCGCCCTGACCGCAGCCGCGGTGGAGAGGCCAATCGACAGCATGAAGACGAAGCCGATCACGTTGCTGGCGATGCCGTAGGCGGCGACCGTGGTGCCGCCCTGCCAGCCGGCCATGGTGGCGACGAAGGCCATGGCGGCGGTCTGGATCGCGATGGAGAGTGCCAGCGGCAGGCCGAGGCGCAGCTGGCGCTTCGCGGTCGCCATCTCGAAGCCGCCGAGGAGGCGGATGTCGTAGCGCTTGCGGTCGCGCATCAGGACGAGGGCGTAGAACAAGGCCGCGCCCAACATGCACCAGCGGGTGATCGTGGTCGCGAGAGTCGAGCCCGCCGCGCCCAGCTCCGGAAAGCCCCAGTTGCCCTCGATCAGCAGGTAGTTGAGCCCGGCGTTCACGAAATTGGCGCTGATGGTGATCACCATGCCGACCTGCGGCCGCCCGATGCCCTCCAGGAAGTTGGTGGTGGCGAGAAACATGAAGATCGCCGGCATGCCGTAGGCGAAGTTCCTGAGCGCCAGGCCGCCCGGGTAGGCGAGCTCCGGCGGCTGCTGCAGCGCCAGCAGAATCTCGGGGCCGAAGAAGAGGATGATGGCCTCGAGGAGCCCCAGCAGGAAGCCGATGCCGAGCGAGGTGCGCCAGATGCCGCCGACGGCGGACTGCCGCCCGCGCCCCTCGGACTGGGCGGCGAGGATCGTGGTGGCCGCCATCAGGCCGATGCCGACGACCAGCAGGGTGACGTGCGGCTGCAGGGACAGGCTGTAGTGCGCCAGGTAGTCGCTGGAGACCTGGCCGATCATCACGTAGTTGACGGTGACCATGATCACCAGCCCGGCGCGGGCGATCATCACCGGCACCGCCAGCGCGATCGTCCGGCGCACGTGCTCGCCGATGCTCTGGGCGGGGGGCCGATTGGGCGGGCGCATCGGGGAGGTGGTATATACCACCAGCCTTGGGGCCAATACCCGGCGCCACTGCAAGGCACCCCCGATGGTATCCTTGGCCGCAGGTCCCGACTTGCCGGTTGACTTGGGCGGCGCCGCTTTCTAGGTTCCGCGCGCCGTGGGCGGCCCTGCTGGCCGCCCCGAAGCTTTTTCGGATAGCTGACCATGAAGATCACCAACTCGCTGAAGAGCGCCAAGGCGCGCGACAAGGACTGCCGCATCGTGCGCCGCAAGGGCCGCGTCTACGTCATCAACAAGAAGAACCCGCGCTTCAAGGCCCGCCAGGGCTGAACCGGAACTCTTGGATGTGCGTGGGGCCGGCTCAACGCCGGCCCTTTTCGTTTGTGCGTCTAGACTAGAGCGGCGTCCGCATAGATCGAAGCAGCCCGCTCCAACTCGCCTTTCCCTCCCTGTCATCCCGGCCGAGCGCAGCGAGAGCCGGGACCCGGGGGCCAAGGAGATGAGCCCTATGGCTCCTGGGTCCCGCATAAGCGCTTCGCGCTTTCCGGGATGACAGTTTTGTTGAGTCTTTGCACACCCCCCAGCCGAAACCTGATCCTGAGGTGCCCGACGAAGCCGGGCCTCGAAGGATCGGCCACAGGCCCAGCTAGAACCGGAAGGTCATGCCGACGATCGGGCCGCTCAGATCATAGTCGATGTTGGTGCCCGCATCGTTGGTGTAGTCCAGACCGATGTGGCGATAGCCGGTCCTGAGCGCGATGCCCTCGCTGATCTCGTAGTCCACCGTCGCCAGCACCTGCCAGGTGAAATCGGCACCGAGCCCGAAGCCGCCGACGTCGAAGGCGCCGGTCAGCCCGAAGCCGTCGATGATGTCGATATGGCCCCGCAGGCCGACGATCGGGGAGGCGATGGTCTTGTGCAGCGTGCTGGTTTCCTTCGGGAGCACACCGGGTTTCAGCGTCACGTCGGCGTCGACGATGAAGATGCGCGCACCCGCCCAGGCGTCGATCCAGCCGACGCGGTCGCGGTAGAAGCGATAGGCCAGCGCGCTGTTGATGATCCACTGCGTCAGGTCCGCCTTGGCGCCGGAGAAAAGGACGCCGAAGGGCGTGTCCTGCTCGCCGGTCAGGCTGGAGTAGGAGAGGTCGAGGATCAGACCGAAGCGGTCGTAGCGCACCTCGCTCGCACCCATGAAGGCGAAGTTGAGGTCCTTCAAAAGGTCGCTGAAGCTGGTGGCGAAATCGACGTCGCGACCACCGGGACCGGTCACCGTGCCGTCGATGGAGGTCGCCCAGATATAGGGCGAGAACCCGAAGGACCAGCCCTCTTCCTGCTCTGCCGCCGGGGACGGTGCGGCCGCAAGCAGCAAGGCCGCCAGGACCGGACCGCCCAGTTTTACCATCGTCATGTGACACCCCCTCGTGTCCCTCCGGGTCCTTTCCCCCGAGCGCCGAATGGCGCTCAGCTGCCGGAGGCCCTGAGACTCGTCAGCAGCATCTCGATCCGGGCCACGTCCTCGGCCTCGCCATAGAGCCGCAGCAGGCCCAGCTGCAGCGCGCGCTCGCCGTCCAGCCGGCCCTCGACCAGGGCCCGGACGACCAGCCCATGCGTGACGACGACGGTATCGCCCTCCCCGCGGCCATCGCTGTGCACGGCGCTCAACGCCCTGCCATAGGCGAGGGTGTAGCGCGTCCACAGCATGGACTCGATCAGCACGAGGGAGAAGCCGCTGAGCTCTTGCGGCGCGGCCTGCGCCAGCCGCTCGCCCAGGCGCTCCAGGCGGCGGGCTTCGCCATGGAAGGCGAAGGGGTCCTGGGCCGCCGCCAGGCCGGCCGGCCGCGCCCCTCCCAGGTGGCCGGCCTGCTCCGCCTGCCAGACCGCCGTCGTCACGTAGAGCGCATCGGGATAGACGAGGTTGAGGATGCCGCGCTCCACGTCGACCGGCTGATGATAGCCGCAGGCCGAAGCCGGCCCGGTGGCCAAGCCCGCCGCCAGGGCCAGGGACAGGCAGAGCTTGCGTGCGCGCGGCATGGACGCCCTCACGAACCGGGCGTGTACCAGATGGGTGCGGTGTAGGCCCGCTCCTGGTGGATGGCGTCCGCGCCCTGCGGAATCGGCACGCCGAAGCGGAAGGCATCGTAGACGATCCAGCGCGGCGTCGGGATCTCGATGACGCGCGCGTAGTAGAAAGCGGGCTCCGCCGGATCGAAGTCGGGATCGCTCCAGACCGTGCCGAGCTCCGAGGCGCCGATGGTGTTGGTCCAGTTCGCAGCGGCAAGGTCGACGGTGGTGCCGACCGGCGGCAGCACGCCGTTGGCGTCCGGCTGGCGTCCGCTCGACCAGGCGACGTCATAGACCTTCTCGTGCGTCTTGCCCTCGGCGTCGAGCCAGCCCTTGACGATCTGGATGCGGTCGAGGTTGGCGCCGATGGGATCGCGCAGCGCATAGACCATGAAGCTCGGCGACGCCGCGCCCTCGCGCGGCCTCAGGTCGCTGCCCATCGGCACGCCCTTCTGGTAGCCGAGGAAGGCTGGCTGCCGGCTGTTGAGGTCTTCGGCGATGAACGACCAGCCGCCGAAGAAGCGCACGATCATGCGCGGTCCGGTCGTGCCGTAGACCTCCTTGCGCTCCATGGCGTCGAAGATCGCCTCGCGCGTGTTTTCGAGCGCCCAGACCGCGGCCATGCCGGAGGCGGAGACCTGCCAGCCCTCGAACTGGCCATGCTCGGTCTTGGAGAAGCTGTGCGACATGCGGTCGGGCTTGGGCTCCTGGCCCGAATGCTTGCCGAAGAAGTTGTCCTCCTCGGCGGTGGAGAGCGCGGTGTGGCTGTCAGTCGACCCGATCATGCCGAACTTGTAGGGGTTGGCGCCGAACCTGCCCTCGAGCAGCAGGCCGTTCTTCAGGGCCTCGCGCGCATACTCGTACTGCAGCATGCCCGGCGTCTTCGCCGCCGTCAGGTCGAGGTTGCCCACGTCCCAGAGCTCGAAGTCGGCGAAGGCGTCGTCCGGCGACAGGAAGGGATGCGCCTCACCGGTGCCTTTGGTCTGCGTGACCTCGTAGAGCGGCTCCCACTTGCCGCGCTGCTCGACGTAGAGCGCGTCGAGCGGCCGGCCGGTGTACTGCGCGTCCACCGGGAACATGAGGCCGTTGGAGAGATTGCCGTTGTGCGCGATGGCGAGCGCCGAGCCGCCGGTCTTGGCTTCATAGTTCTCCAGCCACGCATAGAGATCGAGCGGGTCGGTGCTGCCGATCGGCGGCTGCGTCGTATAGGGGACGATCTCTTTCGCCCGCTCGGCGCCGTCGCGCAGGATCACGTTGCGATGCAGGTTGTTGCCCTCGACCAGCGAGGTCCATTCGAAGCCGATCAGCGTCGTGAAGCGGCCGGGCTCGTTGTAGGCCTCCGCCAGCCTGACGTTCATCTCCCAGACGGAGGCATACTTCGGCGAACCCGGCGAGTACTGCGCCAGCAGCTTCGGGTCGACTTTGCCCTGGGCGAACGCCGAAATCAGGTCCAGCGCCGCGGCCACGGCCTTCTCGCCGCCGGCCTCGAAGCCCTCCGCCCAGCGCTTCCCCTGCTCGAAGGCGACGATCTCCGGCGCGCCGCTGGCGATGTCCTGGATCATCCCCAGGCCGTCGGAGTGGTCGGCGATCACCAGCCAGTCGAGCGGCCGCGCGAGCTTCACCGGCTGGCCGGTGGAGGAGACCACCTGCTCCCCGCGCGCCAGGCGATAGGCCTGCTCCGGCCCCAGCCGCGCGCCGAAAAGGCCGGCGTCCATCGACAGAGCGGTATGCAGATGCGAATCGCCCCACAGCGGAAGGCTGGGGAAGTTGCGATCGGCCCAGGGCGAGTAGGCTTTCCCGGGGTAGACCCCGGACAGCGACTCTGCCGTGGGGTTCTCTGCGACCGCCGCACCGGAAAGTCCGAGCAATATCGACGCTGCGAGTAGAAGCCGTGCAGTCATCGCTTGCTGTCTCCCCGTTGCAGCACGCCCTTGCGGATCGCACTGTGAGCCTCGCCTTACCATGAAGGGGACCCCGTCAGCGCCCCGATCCAACACCGTATCGTCACATAGCTAAGCAAATCAAACAACTACGGCGCGGGCTTTGACCTGGATCAATGCGCTCCGCCGCCGTCCTGGGACGAGTGAGTAGAATGCCGATGGTCATGCCTTCGCTGCTGCGCCAACCCTTGTTGCACTTTCTGGCGATCGGCGCCGCGATCTTCCTGCTGTCCGCTGCGTTGGACGATGAGCCGGCGCAGCCGCCCGTCGTGGTGACCGAAGGCCGCGTCGAGCAGCTCGCCGAGGCCTTCCGGCGCACCTGGCAGCGGCCGCCGACAGTGGAGGAGCTGCGCGGCCTGGTGGCCGACTTCGTGCGCGAGGAGATCTACTACCGAGAGGCCGTGCTGCTCGGGCTCGACCGCGACGACACCATCGTGCGCCGGCGGATGCGGCAGAAGATGGAGTTCCTGGCCACCCTGCAGGCCGAGGAGGCGGTCGCCACCGAGGAGGACCTCGCCGCCTTCCACCGCAATCATCCGGAGCTGTTCCGCGAGCCGGCGCAGCTCGCCTTCCGCCAGGTCTTCGTCAATCCCGAGCTGCACGGCGAGGCGGCCGAGGCCGAGGCACTGCGCCTGCTGGAGGCCCTGCGCCAGTTGCAGGACCCCGAGCGAGCGCCGGAGCTGGGCGACAGCACGCTGCTGCCGGTGGAGCTGCCGCTGGGGCCCCTCGACGCCGTCGGCCGCAGCTTCGGCGAAAGCTTTGCCGAAGCCCTGGCGGTGGCGCCCGTCGGCATCTGGGATGGCCCCGTCGCCTCCGCCTATGGACTGCACCTGGTGCTGGTGCTGGAGCGGCGGGACGGGCGGCTCCCGCCGCTCGAGGAGGTTCGTGCCGCCGTCGAGTACCAGTGGCGGCGCGACCTGGAGCGCCGGGTGATGGAAGAGCGGTACGAGGCGCTCGCGCGCAAGTACCGCGTGGTGCTGGAGGTGGCGGAGTGAGCGCGGCTCTCCGCCCGTTGTCGCTCGTGCGGGGGCGTTGCCGGCGGCGCACGACGGCGATCGTCATGGCTCTCCTTGCCTTCATACTTCCCGCTCAGGCGCACGAGGTGCGCCCTGCCTATCTGGAGATCCGCGAGGAGGCGAGCGAGGTCTACGAGGTGCTCTGGAAGGTGCCGGCGCGCGGCGAGGCGCGCCTGGCGCTGGCGGTGGAGCTGCCGCAAGCCTGCAGCACGCTCGGCGCGGTCGACTCCCGCCTTGAGGGTACGGTACATCGCCAGGCCTGGCGGGTGCGCTGCGCCGGCGGACTTGCCGGCCAGGAGATCGCCATCCAGGGCCTGGCCGGCACCATCACCGACGCGATCGTGCGCCTGGTGCCGGCGGAGGGCGCGATCGTCGACCGCCGCCTGACGCCGGCGGCGCCGAGCTTCACCGTGCCGGCGGCGCCTTCCGGTTGGGACGTGGTGGCGACCTACACCCTGCTCGGCGTCGAGCACATCCTCCTGGGCTTCGACCACCTGCTCTTCGTCCTGGCCCTGCTGCTGCTGGTGCGGGGCGGCTGGAGCATCGTCAAGACGGTGACGGCCTTCACCGTGGCGCACTCGATCACGCTGGCGGCGGCCGTGCTCGGCTACGTCGCGCTGCCGCCGGCCCCGGTCGAGACCGTGATCGCCCTCTCCATCGTGTTCCTGGCCAGCGAGATCTGCCGGGTGGCGGCGGGCGAAGCGCCCTTTGCGGCCCGCAGGCCCTGGCTGGTCGCCTTCGCCTTCGGCCTGCTGCACGGCTTCGGCTTCGCCGGCGCGCTGACCTCGGCCGGCCTGCCGCAGGACGCCGTGCCGCTGGCGCTCGTCACCTTCAATCTCGGGGTCGAGGCGGGCCAGCTCGCCTTCATCGCCGTGGTGCTGCCGCTGCTGGCGCTTCTGCGGCTCTGGTTCCGCAGCAGCGCCCGCGCGGCCCTCGTGGCGGGGGCCTACATGATCGGCGGGCTCGCTTCCGCCTGGATGATCGAACGGCTCGTCGCCATCGCGTGAACGCCGCCCCGCGTCAGCTTGCGGAGCTGCCGCTCACAGCACCCCCGGTCCGCGCAGACCGACGCCAACCCCGTGGTAGCCCAACCCCACGCCGCCCCCGATTCCGATGGCGTCGATGAAGAGAGCGGTGGCGGCGCCCTTTTCCGGCACCGCGCCATCCAGAAGCTTGTACGAGTAGATCAGGTCCTCGCCGTCCACGACTGGCTGGAAGATTTCAATGACGGCGAGCGTGTTCTCTGCCGTGTCCTTCTCGTAGACCGACAGCGTCGCGTTCGGCGGATCCTCGCCGAAGTTGTCCTTGCCCTCCGTCCATTCGTTCAGATAGGCGTCCAGAGACATGTGCCCAGCGATGCGCTCCGGCCGATCGGAAAAATAGAGCGTCTGCTTGCTGACCCCGATCAGGCGCAGCGTTCCCTGCGCGGAGTCCGCGGCCATGGCATCGGCCGTGTGGACGAACATGAACATCGGCTCGGCCTCGGCCGCCTTCGCGTGTCCGGCGGTGCCCCAGGCAGCCAATGCCAAGGCGGTGCTCGACAAAAAGGTGCGTCGGGACTTTGGCAGGTATTGCGCTGTATTCCTCATCTTGGATCTCCCCAATCGGTTGCTGCAGGATTCGGATCGCGGACGTGCCAGGCCGCCTAGTAGCGGTAGTAGGGGTGGTAGTAGGGATGCGCCACGGCCCCCGCCCAGATGGCGCGCCGCGTCCATCGGCGCGCGACACCGGCGTAGGAAAGCGGCGTCCACGGCATGCCGATGATGTCCACGAAGACCGCGGCCGGACCGTCGGCGCCGTCCAAATCCCCCTCCAGGACGTCGACCTTGAAGGTGAGATCGCCGTCGGTGAGCAGCGGGTCTTTCAGCACGACGACGGCGTCCTTGCTCTGGTCCGAGCCGACCAGAAACACGGTGACGGTGGCGTTGGGCGGATTGCTGTCGAAGCTGTCGGTGCCGGGCTTCCATTCGTCGACCACCGCCTCGGTAGGCAGGTGTCCCGCGGCGCGTACCGGCCGATCCGCGAAAACGATGGAGCTCGCCGCCACGCCGTGCAGGGTGAGAACGCCGTCCTTCAGGCTGGCTCCGTCGGCGTTGATGACGAAGAGGGACGGATAGATCGGCTCCACCTCACCCTTCGGGTGACCGATCATCGGCAGCGTGCCTGGTGTCGGCGCCTCTGCCAGCGCTGGAACGAAGCTCGCCAGGGTCAACAGTCCGGCGAGGGGCACGACCCTCCGCCAGAACGCAGCAATTCCGGTCATGTCTCAACTCCTTTGCCAGCACGAGAAGCA
>DATEDK010000278.1:0-4006 GCA_035281685.1 Kiloniellales bacterium
CTAGAGGGTGGCCAAACTTCCCTTCCCCCGCGTCGCCGCATCGAGCAAATCCGCCAGCGCCTCCGCCTCGTACCCGAGATCGCGCGCGCTTTCCACCACCGGGAAGACCTTCCGCACCTCCGCCAGCAGCGGTCGCAGGGCTGGGGCGGAATCGCGGCCCGCCACGTGCATCGCCTGGCTCGCCGAGGCGGCGAGCATGGCGAGGCAGCGGTCGAGCGCGCGGGCGGCGGCGCCTTCGCGCTCCCAGGCGAGGAACAGCGGCATGACGATGTCGGTCTGCTCGTCCGGCGGGGTATAGAGCGGGATCAGCGCGGGCCGTGCCGCGTCCTGGGCGCGTTGCGCCTGGTCGTAGACCGCGGCCGAGAAGAAGAACGTCGAGAAGCGGCTGTCGCCCTGCCAGAGCCGGTCCGGCAGGCCGGTGACCGTGCCGCGGTGCAGCTGCTGCGTTTCGCGCGCGGCGATCGCGGCGAGGTCGCCCCAGAGCGCCGCCTGCGCGTTGATGGCGTGATAGGCGCGCGGCACGTGGAAGCCGCCGGTGGTGATGCAGCGGCCGTGGGGCGGCGCTTCCTCTGGCCCGAGATAGACCGGGTTGTCGTTGACTGTGGTCAGCAGTTCTTCGGCCGTGTGGCTCAGCGCGCCCACGACGCGGTACATCTGTCCCAGCATGCGGGTCAGCACGCGCCAGGAGATCGGCGCCTGGTAATCGCGCCGGCCGCGCGTCTCGACGCCGGCCAGCAGCGACGCCAGGCGGTCGATGGCCTGGGACTCGTAGGCATCGTTGAGGATCGGCTTCAGTGCCGGGTCGTAGGGCGCCAGTCCCATGCCGCCGGCATCGATGGAGAGCGCGAAGACCGCGCTTGCGACGGCGGCCCGCCGCTCGCTGCGCAGCGCCAGCTCGCCCAGCAGACCCGGCGCGCAGCCGGACCCGTTGCGCAGCGCGTTCTGGTCGCGCAGCCCACTCATCGGGCCCATGAGGTGGTGGTAGAGGTTGAAGAGCTGGTGCAGCTCGCCGGCGGAGTCCTGGCTCTCCAGCCGCATCTCCGGCAGCGGCCGGCCGTCCAGCATGGCCGCCACGCCCTGGGCAGTCTCCAGGCTGACCGCGGCATAGCCGGAGACGAAGTTGATCAGCCGCGAGAGGATCATCGCGCGCACTGCGGCGTCGGGCACGCGGGGGCCCAAGCCGAGGCTCTTCTGGATCGCCGGGCTCTTCGCCTGCCTCGCGCGCTCCTCCGCCGAGAGCAGGGTCTTGGCCTTGTCGCCGAAGCCGGTGGTGACGCCGTAGATGCGCGTTTGCGGCTCCCTCTCCACCAGCGCCAGGAACTGCGCACGCCGGCGGCGCATGCGCTCCAGCGCGGCCGGGCCGAAGGTGACGGCCTCGCCGTCCCAGGCGACGCGGCGGAGGGTCTCGAGGGTGAAGTCAGTGAGGTCGTTAAGGGTGACGGTCATTCCGCGCGTGTCCTCACGGCTGTCATCCCGGCCGAGCGTAGCGAGAGCCGGGACCCAGGAGCCATAGGCTCAGCCTTGCGGCCCCTGGGTCCCGGATAAGCGCTGCGCGCTTTCCGGGATGACAGGCAAGGAAGTCAGGCCGCCACCCTTGGCGCCAGCTTCTGCAGCACGTCCTTCACCCCGCCGATGCGGCGGTCGAGGCGGCGCCAGTCGGCCTGCACGACGACGCGCTGGTCGGGGCGCAGGCGCACCTCGCCGCTGTCCTTGCGGATCATCGCGATCAGCCGGTCGGGATCGGCCGGGCGGTTGTCGCGGAAGGCGATCACCCCGCCCTTCGGCCCGGCATCGATCTTCTCGATGCCGGCCGCGCGGCAGAGCTGCTTGATCGCCATGGTGTCGAGCAGATTCTCCACCTCGCCCGGCAGCGGCCCGAAGCGGTCGATGAGCTCGGCGGCGAAGCCCTCGATCTCGGCCGGCTGCACGAGGTTGGCGAGGCGGCGATAGAGACTGAGACGCACGTCGAGATCCGAGACGTAGCTCTCCGGGATCAGCACCGGCACGCCGAGATTGATCTGCGGTGTCCAGCTCTCGCGCGGCAGCGGCTGCTGCTCGGCGCCGCGCCGCTGCTTCGCGGCAGCCAGAGCCTCCTCCAGCATCTGTTGATAGAGCTCGATGCCGACCTCGCGGATGTGTCCGGACTGCTCCTCGCCCAAAAGGTTTCCGGCGCCGCGGATGTCCATGTCGTGGCTCGCCACCATGAAGCCCGCGCCCAGGGTATCGAGGGTCTGCATGACCTCCAGGCGCTTCTTCGCGGCACTCGACAAGAGACGCCCCGGCGGCAAGGTCAGGTAGGCGTAGCCGCGCACCTTGGAGCGTCCGATGCGGCCGCGCAGCTGGTAGAGCTGCGCCAGCCCGAACATGTCGGCGCGGTGGATCACCAGCGTGTTGGCCGAGGGGATGTCGAGGCCGGACTCGACGATGTTGGTGGAGAGCAGAATGTCGAAGCGCCGCTCCAGGAAGTCGCTCATCACCTCCTCGAGCTTGGTCGGCGCCAGCTGGCCGTGCGCAACGGCGATGCGCGCCTCCGGCACCAGGCGCCGCAGGCGCTCCTCCACCTCCGGCAGGTCCTCGATGCGCGGGCAGACGTAGAAGGTCTGTCCGCCGCGCATGCGCTCGCGCAGGATCGCCTCGCGGATGATCACCGGGTCGTAGGGCAGCACGAAGGTGCGCACCGCCAGGCGGTCGACCGGCGGCGTGGCGATCAGGCTCATCTCGCGCACGCCGGCCATGGCAAGCTGCAGGGTGCGCGGGATCGGCGTCGCCGACAGGGTCAGCACGTGCACCTCGCCGGAGAGCTCCTTCAGGCGCTCCTTCTGCTTGACGCCGAAGTGCTGCTCCTCGTCGACGATCACGAGGCCCAGGCGTTTGAAGGTAATCGACTTGGCGAGCAGCGCATGCGTGCCGATCACCACGTCGACCTTGCCCTCGGCCAGCGCCTTCTTGGTCTCGGCCGCCTCTTTCGACGTCACCAGGCGGGACAGCTGCGCCACGCGCAAAGGCAGGCCGGTGAAGCGCTCCGCGAAGGTGCGGGCGTGCTGGCGGGCCAGCAGCGTCGTCGGCACCACCACCGCCACCTGCCTGCCGCTCATCGCGACGACGAAGGCGGCGCGCAGCGCCACTTCGGTCTTGCCGAAGCCGACGTCGCCGCAGATCAGCCGGTCCATCGGCCGTCCGGCGCCGAGGTCGCCCAGCGTGTCGGAGATCGCCGAGAGCTGGTCCTCGGTCTCCGCATAGGGGAAGCGGGCGGCGAACTCCTCGTAAATGCCCTCCGGCGTCGTGGTCGGCGCAACCTCGCGCAGCTGCCGCTCGGCGGCGATGCGGATCAGCTTCTTCGCGATCTAGCGTATCCGCTCCTTCGCGCGGGCCTTGCGCGACTGCCAGCCGGCGCCGCCGAGCTTGTCCAGCTCGGCCGCGGCGTCCTCGCTGCCGTAGCGCGACAGCACGTCGATGTTCTCGACCGGGATGAAGAGGCGGTCGCCGCCGGCGTAGATCACCTTCAGGCAGTCGTGCGGCGCACCGCCGACATCGAGCGTCTCGAGGCCGTCGTAGCGTCCGATGCCATGGTCGACGTGCACGACGAGATCGCCGGTGGCCAGTGCCGCAACCTCGGTCAGGAAGTTCTCCGCGCGGCGGCGGCGCGCGCCGGCTCGCGCCAGGCGCTCGCCCAGCAGGTCCTGCTCGGTGAAGAGCAGGAAGTCGGCGCCTTCCAGCCCGCGCTCCAGCGGCAGGGTGACCAGCGCGACCGTCGCGGCCGGCAGCGCCTTCGCTTCGGCCCAGGTCGCCGTCTTGGCCAATGGTCCGATGCCGTGCTCGACCAGCAGGTGCTCGAGGCGGTCGCGCGTGCCGTCGGTGACGCCGGCGATGAGGACGCGCCGGCCATCTCCCGCCGCCTCGTGCAGGGCATGCTTCAGCGCGGGATAGAGCCCGGCAGCGGAGAGACGTGCCGCGGAGAAGTCGCGCGCCGGACGCAGGCCGAGGTCGGTCTCGTCGGGTGCCTGGA
>DATEDK010000279.1:0-2319 GCA_035281685.1 Kiloniellales bacterium
GCCGACCTGATCGAGATCGGCATGCCCTTCTCCGATCCCATGGCGGACGGTCCGGCGATCCAGGCCTCCTCGCTGCGCGCGTTGAAGGCCGGCATGACGCTGCGGAAGACGCTGGAGCTGGTGCGCCGCTTCCGCGCCGAGGACCAGAAGACGCCGGTCGTGCTGATGGGCTACTACAACCCGGTCTACCGCATGGGCGTGGGCGAGTTCTTGCGCGAGGCGAAGAGCGCCGAGGTCGACGGCCTGATCGTCGTCGACCTGCCGCCGGAAGAGGACAGCGAGCTCTGCCAGCCGACGATCGATGCCGGGCTGCACTGGATCCGGCTCGCCACCCCGACCAGCGACGACGAGCGCCTGCCGACCGTGCTGAGCCGCACCTCCGGCTTCGTCTACTATGTCTCGATCATGGGCATCACCGGCACGAAGTCGGCCACGGCCGGCCACGTGAGGAAGGCGGTGAAGCGGCTGCGCAAGCACACCCAGTTGCCGATCGCCGTCGGCTTCGGCATCAGGAACGCCGAGGGCGTGGCGCAGGTGACTGCTGCAGCCGACGCCGCCGTGGTCGGCTCGGCGCTGGTCGAGCGCGTACGGCGCAATCTCGATGCCCAGAGCAAGGCGAAGCCCGGCCTGGTCGAGGACGTGCTGGGCTTCGTCGGCACGCTGGCTGCCGGGCGCGCCGTCCGTGTCGCCCAGGAAGGAGCGGCCTGAGGGTCTGAAAGATGAACTGGATCTCCAACTGGGTCAGGCCGAAGTTCCGCGCGCTGGTCGAGCGCAAGCCGGAGGTGCCGGACAATCTCTGGGAGAAGTGCCCGAACTGCCAGGCGATGATCTTCCACCGCGAACTCGACGCGAACCTGCGCGTCTGCCCGCATTGCGGCCATCACCTGCGCCTCTCCGCGCAGCGCCGGCTCGAGCTCCTGTTCGACGAGGGCACGATGGTGCGCGTCGAGCTGCCGGACTCGATCGCCGATCCGCTGCGCTTCCGCGACCAGAAGCGCTACATCGACCGCTTGCGCGAGGCGCAGGCGAAGACCGGCGAGAAGGATGCGATCATCGTCGCGCACGGCCAGATCGAGGGCCAACCCCTGGTGGTCGCCTGCTTCAACTTCTCCTTCATGGGCGGCTCGATGGGCATCGCGGTCGGCGAAGGCATCATCGCCGCCGCCAAGCTCGCGGTCTTCCAGGAGGCGCCGCTCCTGGTGATCCCGGCCTCGGGCGGCGCGCGCATGCAGGAGGGCATCCTCAGCCTGATGCAGATGCCGCGCACCACGATCGCGGTGGAGATGGTGAAGGACAAGGGCCTGCCCTACCTCGTGCTGCTGACCGATCCCACCACCGGCGGCGTCTCCGCCTCCTTCGCCATGCTGGGCGACATCGCCGTGGCCGAGCCGGGCGCGGTCATCGGCTTCGCCGGCGCGCGCGTGATCGAGGAGACCATCCGCGAGAAGCTGCCGGAGGGCTTCCAGCGTGCCGAATACCTGCTGGAACACGGCATGGTCGACATGGTGGTCGAGCGCAAGCAGCTCCGCGCCACGCTGGCCCGCGTCATCCGCCTCTTGATGCAGCCGCCGCAGAGCGCCGAGGTGGTGCCGCTGCCGGTGGCGGCGATGGCCGATGGCGGCGCCGGCGGCAGCGAAGGCGGCGAGAGCGGCAAGGACGAAGCCGAGGCCGAGCCGCGCACGCCGTGACCGCCGCGGTGGTCAGCTTGCCGAAGAGCGACCGCGTGCTGGAGCGGCTGATGCGGCTCCATCCCAAGGTCATCGACCTGTCGCTCGACCGGGTCTATCGCCTGCTGGAGCGCCTGGACAGCCCGCAGGACCGCCTGCCGCCGGTGGTGCACGTCGCCGGCACCAACGGGAAGGGCTCCACCATCGCCTATCTGCGCGCGATCCTGGAGGACGCCGGCAATGCCGTGCACGTGTACACCTCGCCGCATCTGGTGCGCTTCCACGAGCGCATCCGCCTGGCCGGGCGGCTGATCGACGAGGGCGCCCTGGTGGCGCTCCTTGAGGAATGCGAGCAGGTGAACGGCCCCGAGCCGATCACCTTCTTCGAGATCACCACCGTCGCCGCCTTCCTCGCTTTCGCCCGCACGCCGGCCGACGTCGTGCTGCTGGAGACCGGGCTCGGCGGCCGGCTCGACGCCACCAACGTGGTCGAGAATCCGGCCACCTGCTGCATCACCTCGATCTCGATGGATCACATGCAGTACCTCGGCGAGACTCTCGAGCAGATCGCTTTCGAGAAGGCCGGCATCCTGAAGCCCGGTGTGCCGACGGTGTTCGGGCCGCAGGAGCCACGCGTCACGGCCGTGCTGGC
>DATEDK010000280.1:0-5050 GCA_035281685.1 Kiloniellales bacterium
CCGGCCGGGCCGTGCTCGCCTTCGTCGGCGACGGCGGCCTGATGATGACCGGCAACGAGCTCGCGACCGCCATCGCTGTGGGCGCCGCGCCGAAGATCGTCGTCTCCAACAACGGCGGCTATGCCACGATCCGCCTGCACCAGGAGAAGGCCTTCCCCGGCCGGCCATCCGGCACCTCCCTGGTCAATCCCAACTTCGCGCGCTGGGCGGAGTCCTTCGGCGCACGCGGCCTCCTGGTCGAGCGGCTGGAGGATGTCGAGGGCGCCGCGCAGGAGGCCCTGGCCGCGCGCGGGCCGGTGGTGGTCGACGTGCGCAGCTCGATGGAGTCGATCTCGATCTTCACCACCATCGCCCAGCTCCGGGGTTCGGGATGAGCGCGACCGCCACGCTGAAGGCGCTGTTCGAGCCCCGCCGCGTCGCGGTCGTCGGCGCCTCGGACGATCCGACCCGCATCGGCGGGCGGCCCATCGCCTACATGAAGGCAGCCGGCTTCCAGGGCGAGCTGATCCCGGTCAACGCCAAACGCAGCGTCGTGCAGGGCTTGCCGGCCGTGCCATCGGTCGCCGCCATCGAGGGCAAGCTCGACTTCGGCCTGATCGCGCTGCCGGCACCGCAGGTCCTGGACGCGCTGCGCGACTGTCGGGCCAAGGGAGCCGGCGCCTGCCTGGTCTTCTCCTCCGGTTTCGCCGAGGCCGGCGCCGAGGGCGCGGCGATGCAGCGGGAGTTGCGCCGGACCATCGACGGCTCGGGCATGCGCATCGTCGGCCCGAACTGCCTCGGCGCTTTCAACGCGCACAACGGCTTCATCCCCTGCTTTTCCTCGACGCTCGATCGCGGCGCGCCGCTGCGGGGCGGGCTCTCCATCGCCAGCCAGTCGGGCGCCTACGGCAGCCACATCTACATCGTCGCGCGCGGCCGCGGCGTCGGCATCGCCAAGTTCGCCACCACCGGCAACGAGGTCGACATCGATGTCGCCGAGATGATTGCGCTGCTGGTCGAGGATGACGCCACGCACGTCATCGCCGCCTATGTCGAGGGCGTGCGCGACGGCAATCGCCTGCGCGCCGCCCTCGAGCTGGCGCGGCAGAACCGCAAGCCGGTGATCTTCATGAAGGTCGGCCGCTCGGCGGTCGGTGCCGAGGCAGCGGCCTCGCACACGGCGGCGCTGGCGGGCGAGAACCGCGTCTACGACGCCGTGCTGCGCGAGTGCGGCGCCTGGCGCGTCAAGACCACCGAGGAGATGGTGGACATCGCCTACGCCGCGCGCCGGCGCGTCTATCCGGCCGGGCGCCGGCTCGGCATCGTCACCATTTCCGGCGGCGCGGGCGTGCTGATGGCCGATGCCGCGCAGGACCTGAGCCTCGAGGTGCCGGCCCTCCCGCCGGCCGTGCAGGCCGAGTTGAAGGCGATCCTGCCCTTCGCCGCCGTGCGCAACCCGGTCGATGTGACGGCACAGGTCTTCAACGACATCGGCGTGCTCGAGGCCAACATCCGCATCCTGCTGCAGCAGGGCGGCTTCGATGCGCTGCTCTGCTTCTGGACGTCGGTCGCGGGCTACCCCTCGATCACCGAGCCGCTGCTGAAGGCCTTCCGCAGGGGGGTCGCCAACCAGGGCGAGCGCCTGATCGTGCAGTCGATCGTCGCCCTGCCGGAGGTGGTCGCCAGCCACGAGGCCGATGGCTACCCGGTCTTCGAGGACCCTACGCGGGCGGTGGTGGCGATCGCCGCCCTCCTGCACTTCGGCCGCAGCTTCGCGCGGCCGCCGGCGCCACCGATCCCACTGCAGCGTCGCCCCCTCCCCGCCGGGCCGCTGGACGAGGTGGCCGCGAAGCGCCTGCTCGCCGCAGCCGGCGTGCCGGTGCCGGAGGAGCGCCTCGCGACGGCGCCCGAGCAGGCGGCCGAAGCCGCAAAGGCGATCGACGGGCCGGTTGCGCTGAAGCTGGTCTCCGCCGACATCGCGCACAAGACCGAGATCGGTGGCGTGCTGCTGGACGTGGCGCCCGAGCAGGCCGCCGCCGGTTGCGTCACGCTGCTGGAGCGCGCGAGGCGGCACGCACCCGGAGCCAGGGTCGAGGGCTTGCTGGTGACGCCGATGCTGAAGGGCGGCGTCGAGTGCATCCTCGGCGCCAAGGTCGATCCGGTCTTCGGGCCGGTCGTGCTCTTCGGGCTCGGTGGCATCTTCGCCGAGGCGCTGGAGGATGTCGTCTGCGCGAGCGCGCCGCTCGACGAGGCGCAGGCGCTGGCCCTGCTGGACGAGATCAAGGGCCGGCGCGTGCTCGACGGGCTGCGCGGCAAGCCGCCAGTCGACAAGGCGGCGCTGGCGCGTGCCATCGCCGCGCTCTCCCGCTTCGCCGCTGCGCATGCGCACGAGATCGCGAGCGTCGACATCAACCCGCTGCTGGCGCTGCCGGACCGCGCCGTGGCGCTCGACGCGCTGATCGTCCGGCGACGATGAACCAGGCGCACCGCAAGCACTGGCCGCCGGGGGCGCCGACCAGCCTCGCGCTGCCGGCCACCAGCGTCTACGACAACCTCGCAGTCAGCGCACGGCGCTATCCGGAGAAGGCAGCGCTCATCTACTACGGCACGGCCATCAGCTTCGCCGAGCTGCACCGGCAGGTCCTGGCGCTGGCCGGCTATCTCACGCAGGCACTGGGCGTGGCTCCGGGCGACCGCGTGCTGCTCTACATGCAGAACGCGCCGCAGTTCGTCGCCGCCTACTACGCGATCCTGCGCGCGGACGCCGTCGTCGTGCCGATCAATCCGATGAGCCGGCGCGAGGATCTCGCCCACGTGCTGGCCGACGCCGAGCCCAGGGCCGCCGTCGTCGGCCAGGAGCTGCTGGCCGAGCTCGAGCCGCTCCTCGGCGAGAGTGCGCTGGCGGCCGTGATCGTCGCCGCCTATGGCGACGCCGTGCGACGTCCCTCTCCCTGGCCGCTGCCCGATGTCGTCGACGAGGCGCCGCGAGACCTGGCGCAAGCGCGGACCATCACCTGGCAGGAGGCGATGGCTGCCAGGCTGCCGCCGCCGCCGCATCGGGCGACTGGCGACAGCCACGCGCTCCTGGTTTACAGCTCCGGCACGACCGGTCGGCCGAAGGGCTGCCTGCATGTGCATCGCGCCATCAACGCCACGGGCATAGGCACCGCCACCTGGGGCGGCATCTGGCCCACCTCGGTCGTGCTGTCGGCGCTGCCGCTGTTTCATGTCACCGGCATGCAGACGTCGATGAACGGGCCGATCTACGCCGGAGCGACCGCCGTGCTGATGACGCGCTGGGACCGCAAGCTGGCCCTCCGGCTCATCGCGCACCACCGCGTGACGCACTGGCGCTCGATCACCGCCATGGCCGTCGACTTCCTGGCCGATCCGGAGATCGCCGCGGCCGACCTCTCCAGCCTCCGGTATCTCGGCGGCGGCGGCGCGCAGATGCCCAAGGCGCTGGTGGAGAAGCTGCGTCTTCTGACCGGCCTCGACTATGTCGAAGGCTACGGCCTCAGCGAAACCATGGCCGCCACGCACATCAATCCGCCGCAGCGCGCGAAGCCACAGTGCCTGGGCATTCCGGTCTTCGACGTCGACTCCCGCACTGTCGATCCGGAGACCTTGGCCGAGCTGCCACCAGGCGAGGTCGGCGAGATCGTCACCGCCGGGCCGCAACTCTGCCTCGGCTACTGGCGCAATCCCGCGGCGACGGCCGCTACGTTCTTCGAGCGCGACGGCAAGCGCTTTCTGCGCACCGGCGACCTCGGCTACGTCGACGAGGACGGCTACTTCTTCCTGGTCGACCGGCTGAAGCGCATGGTGAACGCCGCCGGCTACAAGGTCTGGCCGGCCGAGGTCGAGGCGCTGCTCTACGAGCACCCCGCGGTGCAGGAAGCCTGCATCGTCGCCGCCCCGGACGAGCGCCGCGGCGAGACCGTGAAGGCGCTGGTCGTGCTGCGTGAGGGGGCCGCGCTCACGACCACGGAGCTGCAGGACTGGTGCCGGGCGCGCATGGCCGCCTATAAGGTGCCGCGCCTGGTCGCCTTCGTCGCCGCGTTGCCGAAATCCGGTGCGGGCAAGGTGCTGTGGCGTCAACTGCAGGAGGCGGAATGGCATCGCCCCTAGGTGCCGACGGACCGTTCGACCTGAGCGGCAAGGTCGCCGTGGTGACCGGATCCAGCCGCGGCATCGGCCGCGCCATCGTCGAGACCTTCGCGGCCGCCGGCGCGCGCGTGGTGGTCTCCAGCCGCACCGCCGCCGATTGCGAGGCCGTGGCCCACGACCTGCGCACCAAGGGCCGGCAAGCCATCGCCTGCGCCGCCCATGCCGGCCGCGCCGACGACATCGATGCCTTGGTGACGAAGACCGTCGCCGCCTGGGACGGCATCGACATCGTCGTCTGCAATGCCGCGACCAACCCGGTCTACGGCCCGCTCGCAGAGCTGAGCGAGGCCGCCTTCGACAAGGTGCTGGCGACCAACCTCAAGGGCATGCACCTGCTTTGCCAGCGCGCCTTGCCGCTGGTGGCGGCGCGTGGTGGGGGCAGCGCCATCCTCGTTTCCTCGATCGCCGCGCTCAGGGCCAGCAAGGGGCTCGGCGCCTACGGCATCTCCAAGGCCGCGGTCGCGGCACTCGCCCGTCAGCTCGCCGCCGAGTGGGGTCCGCAGGGCGTGCGCGTCAACGCCCTGGCGCCGGGCCTGATCAAGACCGAGTTCTCGCGCACTCTCTGGGAGGACCCGGAGCGGTTGAAGCGCGCGGAGGAGCGCACGCCGCTGCGCCGCCTGGGCTCGCCCGAGGACATCGCCGGCGTCGCCCTCTTCCTGGCCGCTCCGGCCAGCGCCTACGTCACCGGCCAGGTGCTGGTCGCCGATGGCGGCGAGACGATCGTGTAACCGACCAACACCCCTCACCCTGTCCCTCTCCCCCTTCGGGGGGCGAGGGGACCCCTGGCCCGCCGGCGGCGCTGCCGTCCCCTCGCCCCGCGCAAGCGGGGAGAGGGACAGGGTGAGGGGCTATTGGTAGGTTCGGCGCACCGCGCAAGCAGCTAAATCTCCACCACCACCTT
>DATEDK010000281.1:0-5000 GCA_035281685.1 Kiloniellales bacterium
ACCCCCCTCACCCCGGCCCTCTCCCGCAGGGGGAGAGGGGGGACTTCGTGATTCCGTGCTCGACTCCTTCGTCCGGCGCCTGATCGACAAACCACTGGCCGGCATCGCGCGGCCGCTGGCCGCCGCTGGTCTCAGCGCCAACGCTGTCACCCTCATCGGTTTCGCCTTCGGGATTGGTGCGGCCGCGGCAGTCTTGCAGGGCCTCTACCTGCTGGGCCTCGGCCTCCTCCTCGCGAACCGTCTGGCCGACGGCCTCGACGGCGCGGTCGCGCGCGCAAGCGGCGTCACGGACTTCGGCGGCTATCTCGACATCGTGCTCGATTTCCTCGTCTACAACGCGCTGGTCGTCGGCTTCGCGCTGGCCGCGCCCATGAATGTCGTTCCGGCGCTGTTCCTGCTGCTGAGCTTCGTGGGCACCGGCACGACCTTCCTCGCCTACGCCATCCTCGCGGCCAAGCGCGGCCTGACGCACGAGCGCCAGGGCCGGAAATCGTTCTACTACCTGGGCGGCCTCGCGGAAGGCAGCGAGACGCTGCTGTTCTTCGCGCTGGCCTGCCTCTTGCCGCAACACTTCCCGCTGCTGGCATGGATCTTCGCCGGGGTCTGCCTCGTCACCACGCTCGGCCGCATCGCGCAGGCCCGGCGCGATTTCGGTTAGTCACCTCTCCCTCCGCGAAACACGTCACCCCGGATGCACCGCAGCGCGTAGCGGTGCGGTGCTGATCCGGGGCCTCGCTGACCGCAACTACGTCCCGGATCTGCGCAGCAGCACTGCGTGCTGCAGCGCGTCCGGGATGACGAGAATTGATGGGTGGAACGCTATTCCGCCGCGGGCCGCAGCCTGTAGTCCTCGAAGTCGTCCTGCGGCGGTGGGGTCACCGCCGGGGGACGTGGAGAGCGGCGGGCGCGGCAGCGCTGCCACCAGGCCTGGATGTTGGCGCGCGCCATCAGCGCGGCCGGCGTGAACACCAGCGTCAGCATGGTGGCGAACATCAGGCCGAAGGCGATCGCGGTCGAGAGCTGCGTCCACCATTGGCTCGACGGCGAGTCGACGGTGATCTGCCGCGTGATGAAGTCGATGTTGACCGAGAAGACCAGCGGCAGCAGGCCGAGCGCGGTCGTCACCGTGGTCAGCATCACCGGCCGCAGGCGCTGCGCGCCGGTGCGCAGGATGGCGTCGCGCACGTCGCCCGAGCGCTTGTAGAGCTTATCGAAGGTGTCGATCAGCACGATGTTGTTGCCGACGACGATGCCGGCCAGCGAGATGATGCCGATGCCGCCCATGACGATGCCGAAGGGCTGGTCGGTGATCAGCAGGCCGAGGAAGACGCCGATCGTCGACATCACCACGGCAGTGAGGATGAGACCGACGGAGAAGAAGGAGTTGAACTGGGCGAGCAGGATCATCGCGATCAGGAAGAGCGCCGCGCCGAAGGCCTTGCCGAGGAAGTCCTCCGCTTCCTTCTGCTCCTCGTCCTCGCCGCGAAAGTTGACGTCCACGCCGTTCTCGAAGGCCGCCGTGGCCAGCTCCGCCTGCAGCTTCAGCACCTGGTCGGCCGCCAGCAGCGGCTCGCCGGTCGCCGGATCGGTGCCGACGTCGGCCTTCACCGTGACCGCGCGGTTGCCGTCGACGCGGCGCAGCAGCGAGACCTGCGGGGCGGCCTCGCGCGTCACGAAGCGCGAGATCGGCACCGGGCCGGCGTTCGTCTCGACCCGGATACGGTCGAGCTGCGAGAGCGTGCGGTACTCCTCGGGCAGGCGCAGCAGCACGTCGATCTCGTCGTTGGCGTCGTCGAGGCGCAGGTCGGTGACCTTGAGCCCGTTGGTCAGCATCTTCACGTAGGCGCCGATCAGGGAGATGTCGGCGCCGTACTTCGATGCCTCGGCACGGTCGACCTCCAGCACCCACTCGATGCCGGGGACCGAGAGCCCGTCCTCGATGTCGACGAAGCCGCCGATGCGCTCCATCGCGTCGATCACCTGCTGCGCCGCGGCCGGAAGCGCGGCGGGATCGAGCGCGGTCAGCTGCACCTGCACCGGCTTGCCGACCGGCGGGCCCGCTTCCTGCTTGCGCGGCTCGACGATGAGGCCCGCCAGGTCGGCGGTCCGGGCACGGATGTCGGCGATGATCTCGTCCGCCTTGCGCCGCGCCTGCCAGTCGACGAACTCGAGCTGCACGGTGCCGATGATGTCCTCGGCCTCGTCGCCCTGCGTGCCCGAGGCGGCGGTCGACAGGCTGTAGATCGCGTGGAACTCGCCGGTCTCGCGCTGCAGCTCGAGGATGCGCCCCTCGACCTCCTGCACCAGCTCGTCGCGCTCCCAGACCGAGAGGTTGCCGCGCGCGTGGATCTGCAGCGCGGCATTGTCCGGCTCGACGTTGGGGAAGAACTCGACGCCGCGCCCGAAAGCGCCGTAGAGCACCTGCGAGGCGACGAGCAGCGCGACACCGGCCAGGATCACCTTGCCTGGGTGGCGGATCGCGAAGCGCAGCACCCTGAGATAGGCGCCGGTGCCGCCGCGGATCCTGCCGAGGTCGACGCGGCTGTCGCTCTCGGTCTCGTCGTACGCCGCGATCGCGACCGCAGCCGTGGCGCGTCGCCGGCTGAAGGAGGCGCCCAGCGCCGGCAGGAACACGATCGCCATCAGGATCGAGATCGAGAGCGTCGCCACCAGTGTGATCGGCAGGTACTTCATGAACTCGCCGACCACGCCCGGCCAGAACACCAGCGGCAGGAAGGCGGCGATGATGGTCAGCGTCGAGGTGATCACCGGCCAGGCCATGCGTCGCGCCGCCTCGGCGTAGGCTTCGCGCGGCGACACGCCCTCGCCCATGCGCCGGTTGGCGTACTCGACGACGATGATGGCCCCGTCCACCAGCATGCCGACCGCCATGATCAGGCTGAACAGCACGACGATGTTGACCGTGAGCCCCGCCACCTGCAGCAGCAGGATGCCGGCCAGGAACGAGCCCGGAATGGAGACGCCGACGAGCAGGCCGAAGCGCAGGCCGAGCGCGGCCACCACCGGGATCATCACCAGGAGGATCGCGGCCACCACGTTCGACTGCAGGTCGGCCAGCATGGTGCGGATGTCGGTCGACTTGTCCTGGCTGAAGGCGACGCTGACGCCCTCGGGCAGCAGCGGCTTGGACAGCTCGACCACGCTGCGCACCGCGGCGATGGTGTCGATGATGTTGGTGCCGATGCGCTTGGAGATCTCCAGCGTCACCGCCGACTCGCCGTTCATGCGGGCGAAGCCGGTCGGATCCTTGTAGGTGCGCCGGATTGTGCCGACGTCGCCGAAGGTGACGACCTGCGAGCCCGCGGTCTTGATCGGCATCTCCAGGATGTCGGAGAGCGTTTCCAGGAGGCCCGGCACCTTCACCGGGTAGCGCCCGGCGCCGCTGTCGAGCGAGCCCGCCGCGACCAGCTGGTTGCCGCGCGTCACCGCCTCGATGATCTCCGTGGCGCGCAGGCCGTAGGTCTCGAGCTTCAGCGGATCGACGATCAGCTCGACGATTTCGTCGCGATCGCCGCCGATCTCGACGTTCAGCACCGAGGGGATGGTCTCGATGCGGTCCTGCAGCTGCTCGGCGGTGGTGAGCAGCGTGCGCTCGGAAACCTGGCCGGAGAGGCTCACCACCAGCACGGGGAAGAGCGAGAGGTTGACCTCGACCACCTCCGGTTCCTCGGCGTCGGCCGGCAGCTCGGCCTTCGCCTGGTCGACCTTCTCGCGCACGTCGATCAGCGCCTGGTCGGCGTCGAAACCGGCGTCGAACTCCAGGATGACGTTGGCGCCGCCCTGGAAGGAAGTGGCGCGCATCTCCTCGAGCCCGTCGATGCCGGTCAGCTCCTGCTCCATCGGCTTGACCAGCAGGCGCTCGGCATCCTCCGGCGAGATGCCGTCCAAGAGGAGCGAGACGTAGACCGTCGGGATGTCGATGTCGGGGTCGGCTTCCTTCGGGATCGTCTGGTAGGAAATCGCGCCGGCCAGAATCAGCAGCACCAGCGTGGTGACGACCAGCCGGCTGTGCTCGATCGACCAGCGGATGATGGCGTTCATGCGCCGCCGGAATTGTCTGCCGACGCGGCGACCGGGCGCACGCGTTCGCCGACGTCGACGAACTCCTGGCCGACCACGATCAGCCGCAGGACCGGCGGCAAACCGCCGAGCCAGATGCCGTCTGCCTCGTCGTCGACGATGGCGGCGGGCAGGAAGATGACCTGGTCGGCGGCATCGAGCGCCTTCACGCCCAGGCGCCCGCCCTCGTCCAGCACCAGGACCGCGGGCGAGACCTTGTAGGCCGGCGCCGGCGGCAGGCCGATCAGGATATCGGCCGTGATGCCGGCCGGCAGCGCGCCACTGGCGTTGTCGAGATGCAGCTCGACGCGGAAGGAGCGGGTGGCGGGCTCGCCGGAACGGGCGACGTAGGCGATCGTGCCGTCGAGCTCGCGGCCATCGGTCAGGCGCGCGCGCGCCGGCTCGCCCGGCTGGATCGCCAGCACCTCCTGCTCGTTCGCATAGGCGACCACCACCAGGGGGTCGAGCTCGACCAGGCGCACCACGGCGTCGCCGCGGCTGGCGAAGGCGCCGGCCTTGGCGAGGTGACGCTCGACCACGCCGTCGAACGGAGCCAGCAGCGTGGTGTTGTCGAGCTCGACGCGCGCGGCCTCGAGCGCGGCCTGGGCCGCCTGCAGCGCGGCCTCGGCCGCCGCGACGTCCATCGCCGAGCGATGGCCGTTCTTCGCCAGCTTTACCGAGGCCTCCTGCTCGATCTGCCGCTGTTTCACCAGGGCCTCGGCCTCCTTGACCCGTGCGGCGCGATCCTCCATGGCGAGCTGGACGAGCGGCGTGCCGGCCATCACTTCGGTGCCCTCCGGCACCAGCTGCTCGGCAACGCGACCGTCGGCCTCGGCCTTGAGGTCGATCGCGCGGAAGGCCTCGGTCGCGCCCCGGAGCACGATCTCGCGCCTGTGGCCTTCCGCCGTCAGCTCCTGGAT
>DATEDK010000282.1:0-3167 GCA_035281685.1 Kiloniellales bacterium
GCGCACGCCGGCTGGAAGGGCGCGCTCAGCGGCGTTGCGGAAGCGACCCTCGATGCGATGGAGCGCCTCGGCGCCGATCGCCGGCGGGTGCGCGCCGCCATCGGCCCGGCGATCGGCCTCAAGTCCTACGAGGTCGGGCCGGAATTTCCGGCTCCCTTCCTCGCGCAGGACCCCGCCAACGCTACTTTCTTCCTGCCGGGCGCAGGCGACCGCCTGCTGTTCGACCTCAAGGCCTATGTGGCGCGCCGTCTTGTCCTCGCCGGGGTGGGCGCCGTGGCGCAGGACGAGGCGGACACGCTCGCCGACGAGGGGCAATTCTTCTCCTACCGCCGCACGACCAAGCGCGGCGAGACCGACTACGGCCGCCTGCTTTCCGCCATCGTCCTCGAATCCTGACGGGAGTCCCGATCCATGCCGTTGCATTTCAGCCGCGAGGAGCTGGCCGAACGCCGCCGCCGCACGATCGCGCTCATGGTGGAGCAGGGCCTCGACGGCCTGCTGATGTTCCGGCAGGAGTCGATGTACTACCTGACGGGCTACGACACCTTCGGCTTCGTCTTCTTCCAGTGCGTCTACCTTGGCGCGGACGGCCGCTTCTTCCTGCTGACCCGCTCGGCGGACCTGCGCCAGGCGCAGCAGACCTCCGTCATCGAGGACATCCGCATCTGGGTCGACGGACCCGACGCCAAGCCGGCGGACGAGCTGCGCGAGCTCCTGAAGGAGTATGGCGCCAAGGGCAAGAAGCTCGGCGTCGAGTACGAGGCCTATGGCCTTACGGCCGCCAACGGCAGGAAGCTGGAGGCGGCTCTTGCGGGCTTCGCCACGCTCTCCGACGCCTCGGGCCTCGTCAGCAGGCTGCGGGTCATCAAGAGTCCCGCCGAGATCGCCTACGTGCGCCGCGCTGCGGCGCTGGCCGACGCGGCCTGGGAGCGCGCCATCGATCTCGCGGCGCCCGGCGTCGACGAGTCGGAGATCCTCGCCGCGATGCACAGCGCGATCTTCCTCGGCGGCGGTGACAGCCCGGCCAACGAGTTCGTCATCGGTTCCGGCCCGCAGGCGCTGCTCTGCCGCTACTTCAGCGGCCGCCGCCGGCTCGACGCGCAGGACCAGTTGACCCTCGAGTGGGCGGGCACCTTCCGCCATTACCACGCCGCGATGATGCGTACGATCGTGATCGGCAAGCCGCCAGCCAAGCAGGTGGAGATGCAGAGGGTCGCCGAGGAAGCGCTGGCCGCGGTCGAGGCGGCGCTGGTGCCCGGCCGGACCTACGGCGAGGCGTTCGACGAGTACGCGCGCGTGCTGGACCAGCATGGCTATCGCCATGCCAGGCTCAATGCCACCGGCTACTCGCTCGGCACGACCTTCGCGCCCAACTGGATGGATTGGCCGATGCTCTATCACGGCAATCCGGCGCAGTTCGCGCCGGGCATGGTGGTCTTCTGCCACATGATCATCTTCGACTCCGACGCCGGGGTTGCGATGTCGCTCGGCCGCACGTCCCTGGTCGGCCAGCGCGGCGCCGAGCCGCTGTCGCAGGCACCGCTGGACCTCGTCGTGAAGTAGCGTGCCTCTCGGCCATGCCGCCCCGCCATGCCCCACCTGTTCATCTTCTTCGCCTTCTTGCTGCTCGGCCTCTTGGCCACCTGCTTCTTCTGACGCTGCTGGTGTTGCTGCTCGGGGCCTGCGAGCAGCTGCCGCGGCCCTTCCAGCCGGAGGACAAGACCGGCAACCCGCTGCTGGCGCCCGTCGAGGGTCAGACTCTCGAGGTCCTGCCGCTACAGGGGGAGGCGCCGGCGCTGCCGGACCGCGGCGCCATGCAGATCGCCTCGGCGCTGGTCGAGGCCGGGCTGCCGGCCACCTTCGGCCAGCGCACGGCGCAGAGCCGCCTGCTGCTGGGGACGGCCGAGGTCGAGCCGAATGGAGCGGGGGATCACCTGCGGCTGCGCTGGGAGGTCTTCGGCCCGGGCGGCACCCTGCTGCACGTCTATCTGCAGGAAGCCGACCTACCGGCGGGTGCCTGGTTGCGGGGCGCGCCCGGCGACGGCGGACAGTCGGTGCCCCGGGCGCTCGCCTCGATCATGACTCAGCGCGGCTTCCTGGTGGTCGACGAACTGAAGCCTGGCGGCTTCGCCGTCGAGGGGGTCATGCGGATCGAGAACGCCGCCAACGACCAGCAGCAGGTGAGCCTGGTCTGGCGCGTGCTCTCCGGCGAGGAAGGCGAGTTCCTGGGCCAGATCGAGCAGGCCAACGTGATCCCGGCCGGCAGCCTCGACGGCCCCTGGGGCGACGTCGCCGCGATCGTCGCCGCCGCCGCGGCGGACGGCCTAGTCGATCTGCTGAGCCAGAGCGGGAAGCTCTGATGCCGCAGCGGCAGCCGCGGTTGAAAGCCTGCGACAGAATGATTACAGTCCGCGCGCCGAGGCGCCGGGGGCCTTGGAGAGTGCCGTTTTATCTCGACGCGGCAAAGACTTAGGCTTAGCGGCTGCGGAGCCGCCGGGGGCGCGATGAAGATCCTGACCGGAAACAGCAACCGCCCGCTGGCGGAGGCGATTTCTGCCTATCTGCGCCTGCCGCTGACGCAAGCCAGCGTGCGCCGTTTCTCCGACCTCGAGGTCTTCGTCGAAATCCAGGAGAACGTGCGCGGCGAGGACGTCTTCATCATCCAGTCGACCTCCTTCCCGGCCAACGACAACCTGATGGAGCTGCTGGTCGCCTGCGATGCCTTGAAGCGCAGCTCGGCCAAGCGGGTGACCGCGGTCATTCCCTACTACGGCTATGCCCGGCAGGACCGCAAATCCAGCCCGCGCACGCCGATCTCCGCCAAGCTGGTCGCGAACCTGATCACGGTCGCCGGGGCCAACCGCGTGCTGACCATCGACCTGCACGCCGGGCAGATCCAGGGCTTCTTCGACATCCCGACCGACAATCTCTTCGCCCAGCCGGTCTTCGTCCGCTCGGTCAAGGACCGCTACAACGGCCTGCCGCTGACCATCGTGTCGCCCGACGTCGGCGGCGTGGTGCGGGCCAGGGCCATGGCCAAGCGGCTGGAAGCGGGGCTGGCGATCATCGACAAGCGTCGCATCCGCCCGAACGAAGTCGCCGAGATGCAGATCATCGGCCAGGTCGAGGGGCGGATCGCGGTGATCCTCGACGACATGGTCGATACC
>DATEDK010000283.1:0-8610 GCA_035281685.1 Kiloniellales bacterium
AGAGCTCTTCCAGCTGGTCGACCAGGACGAGCAGGCGGGCGGCGGGAGGCTTGCTGAGGCCTTCCTGCTGCTGCACGCGCTCGGCCGCGCGCTCCAGCGCGCGGCGGATCGGTGCCAGGCCCTGCTCCGGCATGCGGCCCAGGAGGTCGGCCAGGCTCTCCGGCGTGAAATCGCCCTGCGCCAGCTCGGGCAAGGCGCCGCGGCCGTAGAGCCGCTGCACCATGGCCAGCAGCGGGTCGCCGGCCTCGGAGGGCCGGAAGATGGCGTGGCGCCACAGGCCGATGCCTTCGACCGCCCCCGGCGTGGTGATCGCGGGAATGAGGCCGGCGCGCGACAGCGAGGACTTGCCGGAACCGGACATGCCGGTGACGAGCAGGAAGGCGGTGCCGGGCTCGACCGTACCGTCCTCCAGCTTGTGCGCCTGCGCGCGGCGCGTCAGTCGGTCCTTGGCCTCGGCGACCGCGCGGGTCCGGCCGTGGAAGATCTCGGCGTGCTCGACGTCGAAGGCGGCGAGGCCGCGGAAGGGCGAACCCTTGAGCCAGGTCGGCAAGGCCTGAGGCGCGCCGCCGAGCTGGATGTTCTCCTCCTTGAGGCGCTCCTCCAGCAGGCGGCGCAGGTGGCGCTCGAGCTGCTCTTCGAACTCGTCGAGGCGGGCGAACTGCGAGAAGCCGGCCTTGAACGAGCCGTCGGGGTTGAAGAACCAGCGCTTCAGGTAGTCGGAGAGCTGGTCCCACTGGCGCGAGCGCAGCTCGCGCTCCTCGCGGTTGGAGACGTCGAAGAGCGGCGGGGCGGTCTTGCGGTAGACCAGGATGTCGGGATGGCCGTGGTGCTTGAAGGCGGCGAGCGCGGTCTCCAGCTCGTAGGCCGTGCCGCTGTCGTAGACCGTGCCGTCTTCCCGGGTGAAATCCTGCGGCAGGCGCGTGCCGAGGCGGGACCAGAGCACGCAAATCAGCACATCGGACTTCGCCTGCTCGGGAATCTGCTGCTGGAAGGTCGAGGTGGCGCGGACCGGCTCGTGCTCCCAGACGATCGGCTCGAGCTGCACCAGCGCGGCGAACTCGCCCTGCAGGCGTTCCATCACGCGCAGCGCCATGCGCCGCTCGTCCCCGACGTCACCGGGCGAGGACAGGAAGATCCTGAGTTTCAGCTTGGCCATGCCGCACGACCCCCAGCGGACCCGCGCGGCGGATCCCTACGCCGCACGTAACCGCTTCCCAACCAAAGGTTTGAGAGCCCCATGCTAGCCAAGGCGCCCGGGCTTGCCTACTCCCGGGACCAGCCGCGTCAACGACCCGCAGCGGTTTTAATGCCGCGTTAATGATCGAGCGCGAGCAGGCGCTCCTCGGCTTCCTGGTCGGCGGCCGAGGGCAGGGGCGCGGCCTGATCGGCGATCCAGTGCGCCACGTCGTCGATCACCAGCTGCGCCTGCAGATCCTTGAACAAAAGGTGCCAGCCGTTTTGGTAGAGCACGCGGCGCTGGTGCGCGGCTGCCGCCGGCGGCAGGTGCTGCCAGAGCTGCAGCATCGGATCCTGCGGCACCAGTTCGTCCTTCTCGCCGTAGAGCAGCAGCGCGCTGCGCTGGAAGCGCGGTGCGGCGGCCAGCGCCTCGTCCATCAGGTCGCTGAGCCCATGCATCGCGTCGATGCGGGTCGCCTTGATCACCAGCGGGTCGCGACCGAGCGCAATCAAGGCGTCGATGTTGTCGGATGCCTGGATGTCCAGGTCCCTGCCGGTCAGCTCCAGCCAGGGCACGGTGTAGCTCGCGAGGAACAGGCCCCAGCGCTGGTAGAACGGCATGGTGTCGCGCGCCCAGACGGCGGGCGCGGACAGGATGGCGCCGTCGACGCTGACCTCCGGATGGCGCGTCAGCGTCACCAGCGCGATCGCGCCGCCCATGGATTCGCCCAGCAGGTAGATCGGCTTGCCGGGATATTGCTCGGCCAGCACGGTCAGCGCGTCGGCGGCATCCTGGGTGTAGGCGGTGGTGCCGGCCCAGAGCCCGCGGTGCGGCGCGGTGCCGAAGCCGCGCTGGTCGTAGGCGTAGGTGGCGATACCGCGCTCGGTCCAGGCCTCGGCCGCTGCGGCGAGGAAGGTCGAGTGGTCGTTGAAGCCATGCAGCGCGAGGACGATCGCGACGGGCTCCTCCGCGGGCCGCCAGCGCCGCAGCAGAAGCTCGTAGCCGTCGCGGGTCACGAAGGTCATCAGCTCCGCACCGGTTTCGCCCTCGCCTGCCTCCGGCGCAATGCCGTGCGGCGCGCCTTCGCTCAGTGCCGGCGCGCCGCTCCCCGGTCCGGGCGGCGCCACGGTCGGCGCGCAGGCGGCGAGCCAGGGCACGAAGGCCAGCAGCACGGCGAGCGCGGCCCTAGGCCGTGGCATCGCGCGACTCGCGCGTCAGCTGCAGGAAGATGTCCTCCAGGTCGGTCTCGGTCGTGCTGATGTCGACGACGCCCAGGCCGAGCGCCGCCACGGTGCGCAGGATGCCGGCGACCGGGCTCTGGCTGGCGCGGTAGTGGAAGACGATCTGGCGCGGACCCCTCATCTCCACGTGGAAGGCGGCCAGCGCCGGCGGCAGCGTGGCGAGGTCGCGGTCGAGCGACAGGATGAGCTCCTTGTTGTCGAGCCGCCGCATCATGTCGTCCTTGGTGTCGATGGCGATGACGCGACCGTGGTTGATGATCGCGATGCGCTCGCAGAGCTCCTCGGCCTCCTCCAGATAGTGCGTGGTGAGAAGGATGGTGACGCCCTGGCGGTTCATCTCGCGCACCTGGTCCCAGAGCTGACGGCGCAGCTCGACGTCGACGCCGGCTGTGGGCTCGTCCAGCACCAGGATCGGCGGATCGTGCACCATGGCCTTGGCCACCATCAGGCGCCGGCGCATGCCGCCCGAGAGCGTGCGCGCATAGGCCTCGGCCTTGTCCGCGAGGCCCACGCGCTCGAGGATCTCCATGGTCTTGCGCTCGGAGGGCGGCACGCCGTAGAGCCCGGCCTGCAGCTCGAGCAGCGCGCGCGGGGTGAAGAAGGGGTCGATGTTCAGCTCCTGCGGCACCACGCCGATCGCGGCGCGCGCCTGGCGCGGTGCCTTGTCGATGTCGTGACCCCAGATGCTGACGGTGCCGCCGGTCTTGATGACCAGGCCCGCCATGATGTTGATCAGCGTCGATTTGCCGGCGCCGTTCGGCCCCAGCAGCCCGAAGAGCGGGCCGCGCGGGATCTCCAGGTCGACGGCCTTCAGCGCGTGCTTGCCGCCGCTCTTGCCGTTGCGTCCGTAGACCTTCTCCAGGCCGCGGATGGCGACGGCGGCGTCCGGCAGGGCTGGAGCTGGCGTGGGTTGGGAGACGGCCGACATGAACACTGTCTTACGGGCCGCCATGCCTACACGCGCCCGCCTGCCGGTGGCAAGCCGGGGGTACGCGAGGCCGCCCGTCCGGGCGCCTTGCGCCGGCAGGACGCAAGGCTATGATCCGCGCCGTTCCGGCAGCGAGGAAACGGGAAGGACCCATGGCCCAAAACGATGCGCCGCGCGAGGCAGGCGCTCCGGAGGTCATCGAGGTGGACGGCGAGATCGTCGCCTGCGACGGCGGTGGGGCGCTCGGCCATCCGCGCGTCTATCTCAACCTCGCCGGCCGCGACTTCGTCGAGTGCGGTTACTGCGACCGCCGCTTCGTACGCAGGGCCGGCGCCAAGGCGGGGGCGAGCCACTAAGCCAGAACAGTTTTCTCGTCATCCCGGACGCGCTGCAGCACGCAGTGCTGCTGCGCAGATCCGGGAGCCTTGTGACGAGAGCTCAGCGGCCCCGGACCAGCAGCGCACCGCTGCGCGCTGCGCTGCATCCGGGGTGACGTGATTGAATAGGGAAAAACTACCTAAGCCGCGTGGCTGTGCGGGGCTTCGGTCAGGAGGGCGTAGATCGCCTCGGGGGAGTTGGCGCCGCGCAGCTTTTCGCAGACCTGGCGGTCGCGCAGCAGGCGGGAGACCTGGGCCAGCGCCTTCAGGTGATCGGCGCCGGCGGTCTGCGGCGCCAGGAGCAGGCAGATCAGGTCGACCGGCTGCTCGTCGATGGCGTCGAAGTCGATCGGGTGCTCGAGCTTGGCGAAGAGCGCGTAGAGTCGCGGCAGGCTCGCGAGCTTGCCGTGCGGGATGGCGATGCCGTTGCCCACCCCGGTGGTGCCGAGCCGCTCGCGCTCGAGCAGCACCTCGAAGATCGCGCGCTCCGGTTCGCCGGTGATCTCGGCGGCCCGTTTGGCCAGCTCCTGCAAGGCCTGCTTCTTCGAGGAGACGCGAAGGTTGGCGATGACGCCGCGCGGCGAAATGATCTCAGTCAGGTTCATGCAGCGGGGATCCGCCTAGAGCGCGCCGCCGCTGGCGCCGGGATGATGGTCGCGCAACTTGCGCTTATGCCGGCGGAGTCGCTTGCCAAGGTGCTCGGCCGCCTCGTCGAAGGCCGGGTAGGGGTCGTGTGCCTCGCTCTCGGCGAAAAGCTCGATGTTATGGCCGATGTGCGCCATCACGCTGGCCCGATAGCGCTGGCTCTCGCGCGCGACGGTCACCTGCACCTCGATGGCGTCCCCGAAGTATTTGTGGAGGACGGAGCGCAGCTTCTCATCGATGTGCGTACGGAAGGCGTCGCCGATGTCGAGCTGCTTGCCTGTAACGGTGAGTTTCATCGAGCCCTGTATAAGCAGATAGGATGCGGTCGGGCGCGCTGCCAGAGTCGTGGATCGGATGCCGGCTGTTTCGCGGCCCCTCTGTCACCGGGTTCGCCACCGCGGTGCCCGTCTCGAGGCGCCCAAGAGCGCGGGAACTTAGTTGCGGTGCGGTAGGCTGTCAAGCTGGCGCCCGATCCGGGTGGAGGGGCCGCTGCGGTGCTGCCGACGGCGCTGGTGCGCGGGCGGAATCGATAGGGAAATCCGATACTTGGCAACGGTTCGCCGGGCTACGGCAAAGCCCTCCCCGGCGAGCCTGCGGGTCAGCGCCTGGTCGCTCAGCGGCGCCTCCCTCGGCTCGCCGCGGATGAGCTGAGCGAGGCGCGCGGTCACCTGCGCGGCGCTGGCTTCGCCCCTGAGCCCGGCGGAGAAAAGGCGCGCCAGCGGCAACAGCCCCCAGGGCGTCGCAATGTGCTTGTTGGCGACCAGACGGCTGACGCTTGCCTCCGAGAGCTGCAGGCGCCGGGCGAGCGTGCGCCGCGTCAGGGGCCTGAGCGCGAGCAAGCCCTCCCGCAGAAAAGGTGCCTGGTGCTGCGCCAAGGCGCGGCCCAGCGCCAGAAGGCTCTCGCCTCTCCGGGCGATCGCGCGCACGAGCCAGCCGGCCTCCGCCAGTCGCTCGGCCGCGTAGCGCTTGTCGGCGGCGCGCCTGAGGCCGGCGGCGAGCGCACGCCGGCGTCCGCGGTCGACGGCAAGCTGGGGCAGGGCCTCCGGATTGAGATGCACCTCCGGCCGGCCGCGGGCGTCGAGCGTCACGATGAGGTCGGCGATCGCCGGCGGCACCTCCGGCGGCGCGAAGCTGAGCCCGGGCTTGGGATCGAGGCCGCGCAGCACTTTCAGGCGCTCGGCCAGCGCCGCCGCGCTGAGCCCGGTAGCGCGCAGGAGCTGCGCCTGCTCGCCGCGGGCGACCAGCGGCAGGGCCGCCAGGAGCCGCTCCCAGGCCGGATCGAGAAGGCCCCGATCGGCCAGCTGCAGGGCGAGGCACTCGGAAAGCGAGCGCGCGAACACGCCCGGCGGCGCGATCGCCTGCAGCGCTTTGAGCACGCGCGCCTCTTGCACGCCCTCCTGTACCGCGCCTGGCGGCAGGTAGCCCGCCTCATCGAGCTCGGCGATCAGCGCCAGCGCCATCCCGAGATCGGCGGCATCGTCGAAGGCCAGACGCGCTTCCTGCGCCAGGTAGGCGGCAAGGGAGGGCGCCGGAGCGGCGATGCGGGCCGCGCTGTCGCCGGCATCCGCCGCGACCGGGCGGGCGAGACCGCCGCTCCCGGTCCGTTCGAGGAAGGGGTTCTCCTCCAGCCGCCGGCCGACCAGGTCGGCGAGGTCGGCCGCGGAAACCAGCATGATCTCGATCGACTGCTTCAGGCCCGGCGTCAGCGCCAGCTTCTGTCCCTGGCGGAGCTGGAGAGCTGGCCGCAGCGCCATCCCGCCGGCCGCCTAGAGGCTGAAGGTTTCGCCCAGGTAGACGCGCCGGACGTCGTCGCTGGCAACGATCTCCGAGGGTTTGCCCTCCATCAGCACGTGGCCCTCGTGGATGATGTAGGCACGGTCGACGATGCCCAGCATGTCGCGCACGTTGTGGTCGGTGATCAGCACGCCGATGCCGCGGTCGCGCAGGTGCGCGACCAGGTTGCGGATGTCGGCAACCGCGATGGGATCGATGCCGGCGAGCGGCTCGTCCAGCAGCATGAAGTTCGGTCGCGAGGCCAGGGAGCGCGCGATCTCGGCGCGGCGACGCTCGCCGCCGGAGAGCGCCAGCGCCGGCGTGCGGCGGAGATGGGTGATCGAGAACTCGGCCAGCAGCTCGTCGAGCCGGGCCTCGCGCCGCGAGCGGTCCGGCTCCAGCAGCTCCAGCACGGCGCGGATGTTCTGCTCGACGGTGAGGCCGCGGAAGATCGAAGCCTCCTGCGGCAGGTAGCCGATGCCGAGCCGCGAGCGGCGGTACATCGGCAGGTCGGTGATGTCGTGGCCGTCGAGCGTGATCCAGCCGTAGTCGGGCTGCAGCAGGCCGGTGATGATGTAGAAGCAGGTGGTCTTGCCCGCGCCGTTCGGGCCGAGCAGGCCGACCACCTCGCCGCGCTGCACGCCGATCGAGACGTCGCGCAGCACCGGGCGCTTCTTGAACGACTTGCCGAGGCTGACCGCCATCAGGCCGTTGCGGTCGGCCACCAGGCGCGGCCGCTGCTCGACACGCTGCTCGTGGCTCCTGGTCGGATCGCTCCGCCTCGGATCGCCCCTGCGTCGGAAGGACAAGGTGGACGCGCTCCTCTCGGGTTCAGCTATTCGCAGCCGGGCTGCGTCGGGGCGCCGCCGTTGCTTTTCGGCACGAGCAAACCGGTCACCCGATCGCCCTTCAGCGTCGAGATGCCGGTCACCAGATTGACCTCGGCTTCGTCGCCGTTCAACTGGTTGTTGCCGCGGGTGATCTTCACGTTGCCGGTGAGAATGGCGATCTGCTCGGGCACGAGGTAGCGGGCGCGGTCGCCGACCGCATATTCGCAGGGCGTCATGATCTCCACCGCCTCGTAGGCGTCGAGCACGCGCATCTCCTTCTTTCCGGCGTTCTCGTAGAAACTCGCCGTCATCACCTCGGCGCGGATGATGTTGACCGAGCCGTCCTTCGGATCGACGCGTACCGCCTCGGCGTCGCCGCGCGCCACCGCCAGGTCCTTGGCCTCCCAGTACTCCAGGCTGTCGCGCGCGGTAACAGTATCTTCCGCGGTCTCCAACTTGAGGTTGTTGCCCGTCAGCACCATGACCTTGCCCGGGACGTCGTAGACGCCGCGGTCGCCATAGACCTTGCCGTTCGGCGAGGTGATGACGACGCCGCCGAGCGCCTCGATGCGCTGGATCTCGCCGCTGCCGTCGTTGGCTCCGGCGTAGTAGGCGCGCAGCTCGTTGGCGCGGAGCTCGGTGTCGCCGCTGATCGCGCGGGCGTTGCCGCGAGCGATGTAGACCTGCTCGTCGCGGTGCCACTCGATGCCCTCCTCGGCATAGATCTCGAGCGGCTGGTCGCCGGTGAGGCTTTGCGGCAGAGCGCCGCCGCTCCAGAGCAGCAGCGCCAATGCCGGCAGCAGGCTCGCCAGACGCCGGCTCATTGCGTCACCGCCGGCTGGATCAGCGCGGGCGGCGGCGGCGGCGCGTCGGGCGCGAGCCCCACCTCGGGATCCACTTCATCCGCCACGTTCTCCGGCCCCGGCGCCTCGGACTGCTTCGACTTCTGCGAGATCTTGTAGATCGTCAAATGGCTCTTGCCGGTGAAGATGATGTCCACTCCTTCGTTCTGGAAGTCGAAGCCCTCCGCATCCAGCAGGCCCGCGGGACCCTGGCCGGTAACCCCCTGGTCGCCGGTGGCCCGGCTGGCTCGGAAATCGACCAGCGCCTCGGGTGTCGCCATCTCGAAGCCTTCGTCCTGGAAGAAGCTGACGTTGCCGACCAGGTACAGCAGCTCCTCCTGGCGCAGGTAGCGGCCCTGGTCTGCCGAGAGACTGAGCCAGGTGCCGTCCTCCAGCGTGAGGTCGCCGCTCGGCTGGACCAGCTTGACCTCGTTGGCGTCGGTATCGGTCTGCTGCGCCTGGCTGGCGGTGAGATGATAGGGGCGGCCCTTGTTGTCCATGCCGTCGAAGCGCGGGTTGATCATCGACAGGTTCTGGGCGAAGTCGGCCGAGAGCGAGGAAAAGTCCGGTGCCAGAAAGCGTGGGTTCGGCACGATCTTGTTCCAGAAGACGATGAGGCCGACCAGCATGATCGCCACCACCGGCAGCGTCACCTTCATCAGGGCCACGAAGTTCGAGTAGCTGTTGCGACCCGACCAGCGCGGCGGTGCCGCCGCCCGGATGCGCCGGCGTCTCGCCCTGCCCTGTTCGCCGCCGGCGAGCGTGGCCATCACGACACGCCCGCTCGCAGGCAGTCG
>DATEDK010000284.1:0-6158 GCA_035281685.1 Kiloniellales bacterium
CGATCGCTGTCGCCGACCACGCCCTCGGCAAAGTAGGTGGCGAAGACGAAGGTGATGACAACGGTGGGAAAGGCGGAGTTTGCCCAGTCGTAGAGCGCCCACGCCCAAAGGCCGCGCTTGCCCGGCGGCCGGGCCAGCGTGAGGGAGACCGCGCTGTCGTCCATGGCCGGCGAGGCTGGCAGGGAACGCTGCCAGCGGCAAGCGCGGCCGCCCTAGAAAGCGTCCTGCAGCACGTCGACGATGATCGAGGTCGCGGCCACGACGAGCAGGATGTCGTTGTCCACCACCAGCCACTCGTAGCCGGGGCGCGGCAGCTGGGCGAGCAGGTTCTGCGGCAGATAGCGCTTGGCGATGCCCGGCGGCAGCGGCTTGCCGCGCGCCAGGTTCTTCGCGATGCCCGGCGGCAGCCCCTGCGGCGGGCCGAAGGGGGCGGTGCCGTACTCCGAAATGAAGTCGTAGATGATCGCGATCTCGGCCGCGGTGATCGCGACGTCCAGCAGCACCTCGCCGACGCTGTCGGCATCGCCCTGGCCCTGGTTCTTGTTGTTCTTCGCCAGGGCCGGCGAGGTCGTGACGAGTCCGGCCAGCAGGATCACGGCAAGCTGTCGAAGCATGGCGCCCCTCCGACGTTATGGATCGGCAGTCTTAACGCGTGATACGGCAAAAGGTGCCCTCCCGTTCCGCGGCCGGCGGCCTATTTCCCCGCCGGCTTGATCATCCGGCCGAGGTCCTGGCCGGCGAAGAGGTGCAGGTGCAGGTGTGGCACCTCCTGCCGGCCGTTGCGGCCGATGTTGGAGAGCACGCGGTAGCCTTCGCCGGCGACGCCGAGGTCGCGGGCGATCTGACCCACCGCCCGCACCAGGGCGCCGATCTCGGCGTCGCTCGCCCTGGCCGAGAAGTCGTCCCAGGAAACGTAGGCGCCCTTGGGGATCACCAGCACGTGCGTCGGCGTCTGCGGATTGATGTCGTGGAAGGCCAGGGTGTGCTGGTCCTCGTAGACCTTCTTGCTCGGAATCTCGCCCCGCAGGATGCGCGCGAAGATGTTGTTCGGATCGTAGGCCATGCGGTGCTCCACGACTGAGAAGGGCGGAGCCTAGCAGAGGCGGCGGGGCTGGCCAGAGGCAGTAGCGCACCGGCCAAGGAGCAGCCCGCGTGAAGTCAGTCCTTGGCGCGCCCGGCCTTCTCCGTCAGGCCGGAGACGTCGACGCGCTCGGTCAAGGCCTCCCAGACGTCGGCCGGCTCGATCTTGCGGGCGGCCCAGAGCACCAGGAGGTGGTAGAGCAGGTCGGCCGACTCGGTGACGACCGCCTCCTTGTTCTCGACGACTCCCGCCAGCGCCACTTCCACCGCTTCCTCGCCCAGCTTCTTGGCGATGCGCGGCGGACCCTTGCTCAGCAGCTTGGCGGTGTAGCTCTCCGAGGGATCGGCGCCGCGTCGCTCGTTGATCACCGCGAAGAGCTTGTCCAGCACGTGCTCAGCCACGGCCGTTCCCTTCGCTCGCGTTGCCTTGGACCGGCCCGACTTGAACTGGCCGGACGGGGAGACCGGCGCCGGCCAGCGCCGCCTTTGCTTCGGCGATGCTGTGCCGACCGTAGTGGAAGATGGAGGCAGCAAGGACTGCTGAGGCATGACCTTCGATCACTGCGGGCGCGAGATGCTCCAGTCGGCCAACGCCGCCCGAAGCGATCACCGGCACACTGACGGAACCTGCAATCGCGCGGGTAAGCGCCAGGTCGTAACCGCACTCGGTGCCGTCCCGATCCATGGAGGTCAGAAGAATCTCGCCGCAACCGGCCTCTACCATGCGCCCGGCCCACGTGACCGCGTCAAGTCCCGTGCCGCGACGGCCGCCGTAGGTGAAGACCTCGAAACCCCCATCGGCCCGGCGTCGGGCATCGATCGCCACGGTGATGCACTGGCTGCCGAACTTGCGGGCGGCCTCGGCGACGAACGCGGGACGTTCGACCGCGGCGGTGTTGATCGAGACCTTGTCCGCTCCGGCCAGGAGCAGCGCGCGGATGTCCTCCAGCGTGCGCACCCCGCCGCCCACGGTCAGCGGCATGAAGCAGACCTCGGCGGTGCGCGCCACGATGTCGAGCAGGATGCCGCGTTGCTCGACGCTGGCGGTGATGTCGAGGAAGCAGAGCTCGTCCGCCCCGGCGGCGTCGTAGCGCGCCGCCAGTTCGACCGGATCACCGGCGTCGCGCAGGGCCTCGAAGTGCACGCCCTTCACGACGCGGCCGGCCTTCACGTCGAGGCAGGGAATGACGCGCACGGTCAGCATGAGGCGGCGTCCAGCAGGGCGAGCGCGGCGGCGGCCTCGAGGCGGCCCTCGTAGAGCGCCCGGCCGATCACCACGCCGTCGATACCGAAGTGCGCAACGGCCTTCAGCCGGCGCAGGTCCTCCAGCCCGGCGACTCCGCCCGAGGCGATGACCGGGAGCCCGCTGTCCCGCGCAAGCGCGGCCGTGGCCTCCACGTTCACGCCGGTCAGCGCGCCGTCCCGGCCGACGTCGGTGAAGAGCAGCGCGGTGACGCCGGCGTCGGCGAAACGGCGGGCCAGCGCGAGCGCCGTCAGGGTCGAGGTCTCCGCCCAGCCTTCGACGGCCACCAGGCCGTCCTTCGCATCGACGCCGACGACGATGCGCCCGGGGTAGGCCCGGCATGCCGCCCGCACCAGGGCGGGATCGCGCACCGCGGCGGTGCCGAGGATGACACGCTCGACGCCGAGACCGAGCCAGCGGTCGACCGCGGCCAGGTCGCGGATGCCGCCGCCGAGCTGCACCGGCAGCGAGACGCGTTTCAGGATCGCCTCCACCGCTGCGGCGTTGCCGGCCTTGCCCGCGAAAGCGCCGTCGAGGTCGACGAGGTGGAGCCAGCGGAAGCCGGCTGCCTGGAAAGCCGCCGCCTGTGCCGCCGGGTCGCTGCCGTAGACCGTGGCCTGGTCGAGCGCGCCCTTGTAGAGGCGCACCACCTGGCCGGCCTTGAGGTCGATGGCAGGGAAGAGGATCACGGGCCGGCTCCCTAGAGCAGGTCCTTGCCGTAGTAGTGCCCGACCATCCAGCGGCCGTTCACGAAGGCATAGCGCGGGTTGCTGCCCCAGCGGGTATAGCCGAGCTGGCCGTAGACCTCGATCGCGCGCGCCTGGGTCTCGCGCACGTCGAGCGTCATCACCTTGAGGCCGACCTCGCGCGCCCGGTCCTCGACCGCCTGCACCAGCTTCGGCGCCAGGCCGTGCCCGCGTGCCCAGGGCGCCAGGAAGAAGGTGGTGAGCTGGCCGACCAGGGCGCCCGCCTCGTTGTTCCGGCTGGGCTTCCAGAGCTGCGCCGAGCCGCCGATCGTGCCGTCGAGCCGGGCGACGAAGAGCTCGCGCTCGGGCACCAGCAGGACGCCGCGCCAGTAGCTCTCCATCGCCTCGCGCGGCGGCACCTTCAGCCAGCCGAAGCCGCCGCCGTCGGCGATCGCGGCGTCGGCGGCATCGCAAAGGTCGTGCAGGTCGGCGCCGGCAAGGGCGGTCAGCCGCTCCACGGCGGTCGTCGGCATGGCTCAGGGACTCCAGGCGAGGAAGTTGGCGAGCAGGCGCAGGCCGGCCGCCTGCGACTTCTCCGGATGGAACTGGGTGCCGACGAGGTTGTCGCGGCCGACGACGGCCGTGACGGGACCGCCGTAGTCGACGCTGGCCAGAACCTCGTCCGCCGCGACGGCGCGGAAATGGAAGCTGTGCACGAAGTAGCAGTAGCTGCCGCGATCGAGGCCGGCGAGCACCGGGTGCGGCGCCACGCTGTCGAGCGCGTTCCAGCCCATGTGCGGCACCTTCAGCGCCGGCGCGGCGGGTGTCAGGCGAACCACCTCGCCCGCGATCCAGCCGAGGCCCTCGTGGGCGCCATACTCCACCCCGCGGCTGGCCAGGAGCTGCATGCCGACACAGATGCCGAGAAAGGGGCGGCCTTGCTCCCGCGCTGCCTCGGTCATCGCCGGGAGCAGGCCGGGACGGCCCGCAAGCCCCGCCATGCAGTCGGCGAAGGCGCCCACGCCGGGCAGGACGAGGCGGTCGGCGGCTGCGACGACGGCGGGATCGTCGGTCACGACGATGCGCTGGCCGCGCCCCGCCTCGCCGGCGGCGCGTTCCAGGGCCTTTGCGGCCGAGCGCAGATTGCCCGAGCCGTAGTCGATCAGCGCCACCGTCTCCGCCATGGCGCGGGGAGATAGGCGAGCGGGCGCGCGAGCGCAATGGTGGAGAAACGAGCGTGCCTAGCGCGCCTGCGCCAGGATCGCGAACCGCGACAGCCTGCCGTCGCGGGCCAGGGCCGCGGCCGTCTCGAGGAACCGCTGCTGGCCGTCGAAGGCCGCATCGCCCTCGATCCGCCTGAGCTCGGTTTCGCGGCGCTTGCGCGCCGCGAGCCAGCCGGCCGCATTCTCCGCCATGTTGGCGGTACGGTTCTCGACTCCCATGACGATGAAGCCGCTCTCCTTCAGCAGGGCTTCGTCGAGGCCGCGCGGCACGAAGAGGAAGAAACCGATGGAGGCGCGCAGGGCGATCTCCTCGCTGCTCACGGCGCCCGTCAGCACGATGGGATCGGTGAAGAGCAGCCGGCCACCGATCTTCAGCACGCGGCGCCACTGGGCGAGGACCCGCCGCCGGTCCGGCAGGTGGTTGATCGCATCGATGCAGGTCAGCGCGTCGAACGAGGCATCCGCGAAGGGCAAGGGCAGTGCCGCATTGCCGACCTGGAAGCTGGCGCGCGCCTCGAGGCCGAGCGACGCCGCAAGCCTGGCGGCGTTGGCGATGCCCTCGGCGTGAAGGTCCAGGCCGCAGACGCGGCAGCCGGTCCTCTCGGCGATGCGCAGCGTCGGCCGTCCGGAGCCGCAGGCCAGGTCGAGCAGCGCGCTGCGCTCGGAGAGATTGAGCCAGGGGACGAAGAGATCCTGCTCGGCGGCGGTCAGCCAGCCGTTCTGACCGATGTCCTCGCCGAAGGCCTCCTGCCGGATCTCGGCGTAGAGCCGCGTGGCGAAGTTGCCGTACTGGGCGCCGTAATGATCGACCTTGGTGTCGCGTGGCGGATCCATGACTCGCCTCGCACCTGTGCAAGTGAGGATGGTCGATACTATAGGCCGTCGGATGCTGCAGTCCTCCCTCTCCCCCTTGCGGACCCTTGCGGGAGAGGGCCGGGGTGAGGGGGGTCGGTCGGTTAAGGTGTCGGGAGTCGCACCGACCCACCCCCCTCACCCTGTCCCTCTCCCGCAGAGGGGAGAGGGGACGCCTGGTCTTGCTGGCGAGCTAAAGCCCTAAAGGCTCCCCTTGGTCGACGGCACCGTGCCGGCCGTGCGCGGATCGATCTCGATCGCCTGGCGCAGTGCGCGTGCGAGACCCTTGAAGCAGGACTCGACGATGTGGTGGCTGTTGGTGCCGTAGAGGTTCTCGACGTGCAGCGTGATGCCGGCCTGCTGCGCGAAGGCCTGGAACCACTCCTTGAAGAGCTCGGTGTCCATCTCGCCGACCTTGTCGCGGGTGAAGGCGACCTTCCAGATCAGGTAGGGCCGGTTGGAGACGTCGAGCGCGACGCGGCTCAGCGTCTCGTCCATCGGGATCAGCGCATCGCCGAAGCGGCGGATGCCCTTGCGGTCGCCCAGCGCCTCGGCCACGGCCTGCCCCAGTACGATGCCGGAGTCCTCGGTCGTGTGATGGAAGTCGATGTGCAGGTCGCCCTCGGCCTTCAGCCTGATGTCGATCAGGCTGTGCCGCGCCAGCGAATCCAGCATGTGGTCGAGGAAGCCGATGCCGGTCGCGATCTCCGAACGGCCGGTGCCGTCGAGCGCAACCGTCGCCTCGATCCTGGTTTCCTTGGTGGACCGCTTCACGGTGGCCTGGCGCATCGGTGCATCTCCTCCGGGTGAAGGAGACATCTTTGCCCCATGGCCGCAAGCGCCGCAGGCGATTTTCGCTGGGCTGGCGAAGTCCAGCCCCCCGGATCCGATGGCTTGCTCCGCAGTGCTCGCCATCCTATCTTCTAAAACCAAAGATAGATGGAGAGGCTAACATGCCATTTTTGCGTGCCATAGCAGCAGGCTTCATTCTGATACTGTTGGTTGGCTGTGGCCAACAAGTCAGCGCCACGGGACAAGGCGGAACAGTCTCCATTGCCGATCCTCCTGCGGCGC
>DATEDK010000285.1:0-2764 GCA_035281685.1 Kiloniellales bacterium
GACCGCCTTGGCCATGTCGGCGAAGGTCTTGCCGTAGTCGACCTCCTGGAAGGCGCTGCGGCCGCGCTCGTCGCGCGCGACCTGGCCTACCAGCACGACCAGCGGCACGGCGTCCTGCTCGGCCGAGTGGATCGCAATGGACGCGTTGGTGGCGCCAGGGCCGCGGCTGACGGCGAGCACGCCCGCCCGGCCGGTCAGCTTGCCGTCGGCCAGGGCCATGAGGCCGGCGCCGCCCTCGTGCCGGCAGACCACGACCTCGAGCGCATTCTGGCCGTGCAGCGCATCGAGCAGTGCCAGATAGCTCTCGCCGGGGACGCAGAAGAGACGGTCTGCGCCCTGGGCGACGAGGCACTCCACCAAGCGGTCGGCAACGCGCGCCATCGATCCTTCCCCTCGGGCCCACCCTGTCGGCGCATGATCGGCTGCGCCCCGGCGCTTGTCAGCCCCTCTCCCGGGACGCAGTCTCTGGCCGCGCAAGGAGGAGAGCGAACATGGATCTGGGTCCCTCGGATCGGGTGAAGCCGCTGGTGGCGGCGGTGCGCCGCCTGCTGCTCGACGAGATCGTGCCGGCCGAGGCGGAATGGGAGCGCGAGGTCGACAGGGGCGGCCGCTTCACGCTGACCGCGCGCCAGCTGGCGATCCTCGACGAGCTGAAGGGCAAGGCACGGGCGCAGGGACTCTGGAACTTCTGGCTGACCGACAGTACGCGCGGGCCGGGCCTGACCACCGTGGAGTACGCCTACCTCGCCGAGGCGATGGGCTGGTCGCGTCTGGCCGCCGAGGTCTTCAACTGCTCGGCGCCCGACACCGGCAACATGGAGGTGCTCGAGCGCTACGGCACCGAGGCGCAGAAGCGGCGCTGGCTCGACGACCTGATGGAGGGCAAGACGCGCTCGGCTTATCTGATGACCGAGCCGCAGGTCGCCTCCTCGGACGCCACCAACATCGCGCTGGAGGCGCGGCGCGAGGGCGCGGGGGACGGTGGCGGCTGGGTGCTGAACGGCGAGAAGTGGTGGTCGACCGGCGCCGGCGACCCGCGCTGCAAGCTCTACATCGTCATGGCGCTGACCGACCCCGCGGCGCCGAAGCACAGGCGGCACTCGCAGTTCCTCGTACCCTCCGACGCGCCCGGCATCGAGCGGCTCAGGCCGCTCACCGTCTTCGGCCACGACGACGCGCCGCACGGCCACATGCACATCCGCTTCACGAACGTGCGCCTGCCGGCCGATGCCATCGTGCTCGGCCCGGGGCGTGGCTTCGAGATTGCGCAGGGGCGCCTCGGCCCGGGGCGCATCCACCACGCGATGCGCGCCATCGGACAGGCGGAGCGGGCGCTGGAGCTGCTCTGCCGCCGCAGCCTCGCGCGCACGGCCTTCGGCAAGCCGCTGGCCGAGCTCGGCGCCAACCACGACATCATCGCCGAGTGCCGCATGGAGATCGAGATGGCGCGCCTGCTCTGCCTCAAGGCGGCCTGGATGATGGATAACGCCAGCCCGCGCGAGGCGGCGCCGTGGATCAGCCAGATCAAGGTCGTGGCGCCGCGCGTCGCGCTGAAGGTGACCGACGAGGCGATCCAGATGCACGGCGGCATGGGCGTCTCGCAGGACACCCCGCTCGCGCGCATGTGGACGCAGCTGCGCACGCTGCGGCTGGCCGACGGCCCCGACGCCGTGCACCGCCGCCAGGTGGCGCGCGCCGAGCTGAAGCGGTATTCGAACGCTCAGGAGTAGGTGGCTTTCTCTCGTCATCCCGGACGCGCTGCAGCACGCAGTGCTGCTGCGCAGATCCGGGAGCTTGGTTGGCGAGTCCGAGGCGACCCCGGATCAGCACCGCACCGCTATGCGCTGCGGTGCATCCGGGGTGACGAGGTCGGGATGACGAAGGAGGCAGACAGGAGAGCCAATGCCCGATGCGGTGACGAGCCTCGACCTGCCCGCGCTGGAGCGCTACTTCGCGCAGGCGCTGCCGGCGCTGGCCGGTCCGCTGACGGCGGAGAAGTTCGGCGGCGGGCAGTCGAACCCGACGTTCCTGCTCCGCTCGGGCAGCAGGCGCTGGGTGCTGCGCCGCCAACCGCCCGGCAAGCTCCTGAAGTCGGCGCACGCGGTCGACCGCGAGTTTCGGGTGATGCATGCGCTGGCGAAAACTCCTGTGCCGGTGCCGCCGGTCGTGCACCTTTGCGAGGATCCAGCGGTCATCGGCAGCCTCTTCTACGTGATGGAGTTCGTCGAAGGCCGCATCTTCTGGCGCCCGGCGCTGAACGAGCTTGCGCGCGAGGAGCGTGGACAGATCTTCGATGCGATGAACCAGGCGCTGGTGGCGCTGCACAGCGTCGATCCCGCCGCCGTGGGGCTCGCCGACTTCGGCCGGCCGGGCAACTACTTCGCCCGTCAGCTCGCGCGCTGGAGCGAGCAGTATCGCGCCTCGGAGACGGAGAAGCGGCCGGACATGGACCGGCTCATCGCCTGGCTGGAGGCGAGCCTGCCGGCGGACGACGGCCGCGTCGCGATCGTCCATGGCGACTACCGCCTCGACAATATGATCTTCGCGCCCGAGAGCCCGCGCATCCTGGCGATCATCGACTGGGAGCTCTCGACGCTGGGGCACCCTTTCGCCGACCTCGCCTATCAGTGCATGCAATGGCGACTGCCGGACGCGGGCGTGTTCCGTGGCCTGGGCGACCTCGACCGCCGGGCGCACGGCCTGCCGACCGAGGCGGAGTACGTCGAAACTTACTGTCGGCGATCGGGCGTGCCCGCCATGCCGC
>DATEDK010000286.1:0-4058 GCA_035281685.1 Kiloniellales bacterium
GGAAAACCGCCGTCTGACGGGGCATGCACCTGCGACTTTTCGATTCACCCACCACTTTCCCCGGACAGCCCTGCGCTTCCGCGGGGCGAGGGGACCCCTGGCCTTCTGTTCTCCAGGATTCCCGCGGTCCCAGCAACGTTGCCGTCCCCTCGCCCCCGAAGGGGGAGAGGGACAGGGTGAGGGGTTCTTTTCGGTCGGTCATGCCGAAGATTGCACCGAGTTCATGAACGTGAAAGCGACGGAAGAGGCGCGGGGTCCCATCTTCAGCAGCGGACGCGCGGGACCCAACCCGCCATCGCGAGAAAGGGATCATCCATGACGAGCATCGCCGTTCAGGAGCGGCAGGGATCGCTGAAGCGGGGTCTCGGCCTCGGCTTGGCGGCCGGCTGCCTTCTGCTGTGGAGCGGGCTGGCGCAGGCGGCGCCGGTGCCCGAGAGCTTTTCCGGCCTGGCGAAGGAAGTGACGCCGGCCGTGGTCAACATCGCATCCGCTCACGCGGTCGAGGCGCAGCAGCAGATGCCCTTCCAGGCGCCCCCGGGGTCGCCTTTCGAGGAGTTCTTCAAGCAGTTCCAGGACCCGAACCGGGACGAGACGATGACCGCGCTCGGCTCGGGCTTCATCATCGATCCCACGGGCTACATCGTCACCAACAACCATGTGGTCGAGAACGCAACCGAGGTGACCGTGCGCCTCGGCGACGACTCGGTCTATGCGGCCAAGGTCGTCGGCGTCGATCCGCAGACAGATGTCGCGCTTCTGAAGATCGAAGCCGACCGTGAGCTGCCGAGCGTGCCGCTGGGCGACTCCGACGCGGCCGAAGTCGGCGACTGGGTGATGGCGGTGGGCAACCCCTTCGGCCTCGGCGGCAGCGTGACAGCGGGTATCATCTCCGCGCGCGGCCGCGACATCGATGCCGGCCCCTACGACGACTTCCTGCAGATCGATGCCTCGATCAACCACGGCAACTCCGGCGGCCCGCTGTTCGACATGGACGGCAAGGTGATCGGCGTGAACACGGCGATCTACTCCCCGAACGGGGGCAGCGTCGGCATTGGCTTCGCCATCCCGTCCAACATCGTGAAGTCGGTGGTGGCCGAGCTGAAGGAGGACGGCAAGGTCGACCGCGGCTACCTCGGCGTCATGCTGCAGCCGATCACGCCGGAGCTCGCCTCCGCGCTCGGCCTGGAGAAGGCCGAGGGCGCGATGGTGGCCGACATCCTCCCGGACGGCCCGGCGGCGAAGAGCGACCTGCGCAAGGGCGACGTGATCCTGAGCTTCGCCGGCAAGGACGTGAGCGATCCGCGCGGGCTCGCCCGGGCGGTGGCCGCGGAGAAGGCCGGCGAGAAGGTCTCGGTGACCGTCTGGCGCGACGGCGAGCGGCACGAGCTCTCGGTCACGCCGGGCGAGCAGCCGACCAAGGACCAGGCCTCGGTCGAGCCCGAGACGGGTCAGGAGGACGGCAGCTACCACTCCGCCGCGCTCGATGCCGACCTGGCCCAGCTGACGCCGGAATGGCGCGAGCAGCTCGGCCTCGAGAGCGACGTCGAGGGGGTGGTCGTGGTCGACATCAAGGCGGCGCGGCCCTTCGAGGAGGGGCTGCGTCCGGGCGACGTGATCATGCAGGTCGACCGCACCGATGTGAGCAAGCCCGCCGAGGTCGAGAAGCTGCTCGACGAGGCGAAGGCCGAACAGCAGGAGGCGGTGCTGCTGCTGGTCAGCCGCCAGGGCCAGGACCTCTACCTGGGCCTGCAGCTGAAGGCCTGAGGGATTTCTCTGCAAGCAAGGACACGGGCCGCCGGACCCCCGGCGGCCCGTCTCTATGCGGGAGCCGATCAGGCGCTATCCTGGCGCGACACGTGGGAGGACGAGGCCATGCGCCTCCTGGTGATCGAGGACGACAAGAAGACCGCCGACTACATCGTCAAGGGCCTGAGCGAGGCCGGCTACGTCGTCGACTGGGCGGCGAACGGCCCAGACGGCCTGCACATGGCGACCGGCGGCACTTACGACGCGATGGTGGTCGACCGCATGCTGCCGGGGGTCGACGGCCTCTCCGTGGTGCGCGCGCTTCGCGCCGCCGGCATCGCCACGCCGGTGCTGATCCTCTCCGCCCTGGCGCAGCTCGACGACCGGGTGACCGGGCTGCGCGCCGGCGGCGACGACTACCTGACCAAGCCCTTCGCCTTCTCCGAGCTCTCCGCGCGCGTCGAGGCACTGCTGCGCCGGCCGCGCGGCCTGGCGCCGCGCACCAACCTGCAGGTCGGCGATTTGACCATGGACCTGCTGACGCGCAGGGTGACGCGCGGCGGCCGCGCCATCGACCTCCGGCCGCAGGAGTACAAGGTGCTGGAATACCTGATGCGGCATGCGGGCGAGGTGGTGACGCGCACCATGCTGTTCGAGGGCGTGTGGGACTTCCACTTCGACCCGCAGACCAACGTGGTCGACGTGCACATCAGCCGGCTGCGCCACAAGATCGACAGGGGCTTCGACAAGGCCCTGATCCACACGCACCGCGGCGGCGGCTACTCGATCAGTGCCGACTAGGCTCCTGCGCGCGACCGGTTTCCGGATCGCTCTTCTCTACCTGCTGCTGCTCCTGGCGACGCTGCTGGTCCTGGTCGGCTTCATCTACTGGTCGACCGCCGAGCTGATCGAAGGCCAGGCCAAGGACACCGTCGACGCCGAGATCCGCGGGCTGGCCGAGCAATATCGCGACGAAGGCCTGCCGCGCCTGGTCGAGGTCATCGCCGAGCGCAGCGGCGCGCAGGGCGTGCCCAAGGGTGTCTACCTCCTGACCGACTGGCAATACCAGCCGCTGGCCGGCAACCTGTCGGCGTGGCCGCAGGGGCAGCCCGACGCCCAGGGCTGGCTCAGGGTGAGGCTGCAGCGCTTGACCGAGCCCGATCCGCAGCCGCACACGATCCTCGGGCGCCAGTTCGAGCTCGCCGGCGCGTTCCATCTCTTCGTCGGCCGCGACATCGAGGAGCACGGCCTTTTCCGCCGGAACATGGTCGAGGCCTTCGCCTGGGCCTTCCTGCCGGCGCTGGTGCTGGGCGTGCTGGGCGGCGTGCTGATCGGCCGCTACAGCCTGAAGCGGGTCGAGGCGGTCAGTGCCGCCGCCGCCGACATCGTCGCGGGCGACCTCACGCGTCGCGTGCCGGTCACCGGCTCCGGCGACGAGTTCGATCGCCTGGCCACCACGATCAACGAGATGCTGGAGCGCATCGCCCAGCTGATGAGCGGCATGCGCCTGGTCACCGACAGCCTGGCGCACGATCTGCGCAGCCCGCTGACCCGCGCGCGCAGCTCGATCGACCGCGCCCTCTCGCGCGGCGTCGACAGCGGGGACTATCGCCTCGCTCTGGAGCAGACGGCGACGGAGCTGGAGACGATCCTGCGCACCTTCGAGTCGCTGATCCAGATCGCCCAGGCCGAGGCCGGCGCCGACCGCCTGCCGCGCGAGAGCGTCGACCTCTCCGCCTTGGCCGGGGATCTGCTCGAGGTCTACCAGCCGGCGGCGGAGAACGCCGGGCTCAGCATGCAGTCGGCGATCGAGCCCGGCCTGTCGGTCACCGGCCACCGCCAACTGCTGGCCCAGGCCGTGGCGAACCTGCTGGACAACGCGATCAAGTTCACGCCGCGCGGCGGGCGCATCGCGCTATCGCTGGCGCGGCAGGGCGGGCGCATCGAGCTGTCGGTCGCCGACAACGGACCGGGGGTGCCCGCCGCCGACCGAGAGCGCGTGCTGCAGCGCTTCGTGCGCCTGGACGCCAGCCGCGGCACGCCCGGCAGCGGGCTCGGCCTCAGCCTCGTCGCCGCGGTCGCCAAGCTGCACGGCGCCACGCTGGAGCTCAACGACAACGCGCCGGGACTGCGCGTGACGTTGGGATTTGTAAATAACCTCTCCCATCGGGAGAGGTCCGAGCGCAGCGAGGGGTGAGGGGAAGCGCTGCAGCCCGCTCGCTAAGCGACTTCCGTACCGCCGCCCCTCACCCTCGCTTCGCTCGACCTCTCCCCGCGGGCTAAGAGATTCACACATCTTTGGAGAGGGTGAG
>DATEDK010000287.1:0-8171 GCA_035281685.1 Kiloniellales bacterium
GCGGCCGGCGCCGTCGTCGACCTTGAGCGCCACGCCGAAACCCAGGGTGGGCAGCGCGGCGCAGTAGACGCCCTCCGCACCGGTCTTCACCAGCGCGCGCTCGCGCGTCACCTCCATGATCTTCGTGCAGAAGCGCCGCGAGCCCGCGACCATGAAGGGATTCAGCGCCACCGCCCGGCGGATGCGCAGGCAGGCGGCCTGGCGCTCCTCCGGCTGGTCCCTGGGATCGGCCAGCCGCGCCATCGCGAGCGCCAGGTTGCCGAGCGGCACGGCGACCGTGGGGATGCCGCAGCCGTCGATGCCGACGGGGGCGCGGCCGAGGTCGAGGCCGGCCATGGTCTCGATCGCACCCAGCACGCGCTGCTGCACGGCGTGCTCGCGCTTGATGTAGCCCTTGGTCGAGACGTTGAGATGCCGCGCGACGGTGAGGAAACCCGTGTGCTTGCCCGAGCAGTTGTTATGCAGCTGGCTCGGCTCCTGGCCGCTCTTCAGCAGCGCCTTCAGCGAGGGCTCGTGGTAGGGCAGGTGCGCACCGCACTCGAGGTCGCGCTCGCCGAGCCCGAGACGCTTCAGCCAGGCGGCGACCGCCTCCACGTGGCCCGGCTCGCCGTCGTGGCTCGCACAGGCCAGCGCCACCTCGGCATCGGAGCAGTGGAAGGCCTCGGCCGCGCCGGTCTCCACCAGCACCAGCGCCTGCACCGGCTTGATCGCCGAGCGCGGATAGACCGCGTGCTCGATCTCGCCCGCGCTCTCCACCACGTGGCCGGCGGTGTCGACGACGACGTAGCTGGCGCGGTGCCGGCTCTCGACCAGCGGGCCGCGGGTCACCTCGACCAGCACGGGGTGGGCATGCTCGTGGCTGTGGGCGGTCGTCATGGAAGGTCCCTGCCAGGGAAGGGCGCGAGCTTGCCCCTCGTGCCGGGCCCATGCAAGGTGCGCCCCATGACGGCGGGCCCGCGCGGCTATTTCGGCATCGGCGTCGAGCGCATCTCCAAACCGATGAATCTCGGCGCGCTCCTGCGCACCGCGCACGCCTTCGGCGCCTCCTTCGCCTTCACCGTGGCCGCCGCCTTCCCGGCGCGCGAGGTCAAGCTTTCCGACACCTCCGACTCGGGCCCCCACCTGCCGCTCTACGAGGCAGCGACGATCGACGAGCTCGCGCTGCCGAAGGGCTGCGTGCTGGTCGGCGTCGAGCTCGCCGAGGACGCCGTCGACCTCCCGTCGTTCCGCCATCCGCTCTCGGCCGCCTACATCCTCGGTCCCGAACGCGGCAGCCTCTCGCCGGAAGCGCAGGCGCGCTGCGCGCATGTGGTGAGAATCCCGACGAAGTTCTCCATCAACGTCGGGCTGGCCGGCGCGCTCGTCATGTACGACCGCCTGATCTCGCTCTCGCGCTTTGCGCCGCGACCGCTGTCGCCCGGAGGACCGACCGAAGCGCTGGAGCAGCATGTGCATGGCGGGCAGAAGTTTCGGAGAGGGAAATCCTGAGCCCCTCCACCAGCGAAGCTGGGGGAGGGGTTGGGGAGGGGGTTTCGACGAAGCAGCTCCAATTGTCGACACCCCCTCCCTAACCCTCCCCCATGCTGCGCATGGTGGAGGGGACACCTACTCCCTCCGCCGTCTCAGCAGCAGGTAGAAAGCGCCCTCGCCGCCGTGCTGCCGGCGGGCCGGAGCGATCGCGAGGATGGCGTCGCGATGGCTGCCTTCCTCCAGCCAGAGCGGCAGCAGGCGGCGCAGCACGCCGCCCTCCTCCCGGCCTTCGCCCTTGCCGGTCACCACCAGCAGCACGCGGTGTCCCTGCGTGAGCGCGCGGTCGAGGAAGCGCGAGAGCGCGGCATAGGCCGCGTCCTGGCGCAGGAAGTGCAGGTCGAGCCGGGCGTCGATCGGAAGCTGGCCGCGGCGGAAGCGATCGGCCGTGCGCCGGTCGATCCCGGCCGTGCCGCCGGGGGCGAGCGGCACCTTCTCGCGCGGGCGCGGCTTTGGCGCGGCGGCTGGCGGCGCGGATGCAGGCGGGGCTGGCGGCGCAGGGGGAGCGGCGGGCGGTTCCGGCGGCTTCGTCTTGCGGCCCTTCAGCGGCTTCACGCCTTCGGTCAGCCGCCGCCACAGCTCGCCGTCCGGCGTCTCCGGCGGCGCGGGCTTAGGCGACATCCTCGACCAGGATGATGTGCAGCCGCCGCGGCCCGTGCGCGCCGAGCTCGATCTTCTGCTCGATGTCGGCGGTACGCGACGGGCCGGTGATGAAGTTGAAGCTGCGCGGCATGACGCCTTCGCCGAGCGTCTCGCGGGTCAGCGCGAAGGCCTCCTCATAGGTGCCGACCATCTGGCTCGCGCGCAGCACCACGACGTGCGTTTCCGGCAGGAAGGCGAGGCCGGTCGGCGTCTCGGGCGAGGACTGCAGCACCAGCGTGCCGGTCTCGGCCACGGCGCAGAAGGCCGGGGTCAGCGAGACCTGGTCGGCATCGACCGCCGCTCCCGCCGTCACCTCGATCAGCGGCGCCGTCTGCCAGGGGAGCGTGGCGAGCACCTCGGTCGGCGCCCGCTTGACGCGCGGCGGCAGGTTCTGCTGGCGGAGATAGTCGGCGAGCGCCGCCGGGACCTCCGTCTCCGAGGTGACTCGCCGCACCGTGCCCGCCAGCGCGGTGACCTGCTGCTCGAAGAGATCGAGCTGCTCGCGCAAGGGCCGCTGCGCACGTTGCGGGATCAGGTTGCGTGCATGTGCACGGATGCGCTCGTCGACACCCGCCGCACCGACGCGTCCCGCCTGGTTCGCCAGCTTCCCGCGCACGCGGTTGAGGATCTGGTCGCGCGGGGTCATCGTCGTTAACCCTCTCCACCCTGCGGGAGAGGGTAGGGTGAGGGGGGTCGGTCGGTAGGTTGCAAAGTCGACTGCCGCACCGACCTACCCCCCTCACCCGGGCCCTCTCCCGCAAGGGGAGAGGGAGGACTTCCGCAGCTCGACAAAAGTTTCACCGCCGCTTCCTCCAGACCGCATGGAACGTCGGCCCTTCCGGCGCAGGGAGGTCGCGGTATTGGGTCCACCCCCTGCCCAGCGGCAGCGACCGCAGTCGCCCGCGCTTGCCTGCGGACAGTGCCAGCACGCGCATCGCCACGCGCGTCGCCAGCCGATAGAGCCTCGGCCGCTTCGCGAAGAAGGCCCAGAGCCTCACCCCCTGGCGTTGCGCCCGCGGCGAGAGGTGCCGCTCGAACTCCCGCTCGCGCCAGTGGCGCATCAGGTTCGGCAGCGGAATGCGCATCGGACAGACGGACTCGCAGCGCCCGCAGAAGGTGGACGCGTTCGGCAGGTGCCGCGCCTCTTCGATGCCGATCAGCGAGGGGTCCAGCACCGCACCGATCGGTCCCGGATAGACCCAGCCGTAAGCATGGCCACCGATCGCGTGATAGACCGGGCAGTGGTTCATGCAGGCGCCGCAGCGGATGCAGCGCAGCGCCTCCTGCTGCGGCGTGCCCAGCATCTCCGAGCGGCCGTTGTCGAGCAGGACGACGTGGTACTCCGCCGGCCCGTCGAGGTCGCCCGGCCGACGCGGGCCGGTCGAGAGCGTGGTGTAGGTGGAGAACTCCTGCCCCGTCGCCGAGCGCGCCAGCACGCGCAGGACGGTCGCCACGTCCTCCAGCGTCGGCACCACCTTCTCCAGGCTCGCCAGCACGATGTGCATCTTCGGCAGCACCTGGGTGAGATCGCCGTTGCCCTCGTTGGTGACGATGATCGAGGTGCCGGTCTCGGCCACCAGGAAGTTCGCACCGGTGATGCCGACGTCGGCCGCGAGGTACTTCTGCCGCAGCATCGCGCGCGCTTCCGCCACCAGGGTCGCCGGCTCGGTCAGGTCGCGGCCTGCCGGCAGTGTCTGGTGGTGTCTGCGGAAATCGGCCGCGACCTGCTCCTTGGTCACGTGCACGGCCGGCGCGATGATGTGGCTCGGGGGCTCGTTCCTCAGCTGGATGATGTACTCGCCGAGATCGGTCTCGACCGGCTGGATCGCGTTCGTCTCGAGGAAGGCGTTGAGGCCGACCTCCTCGGCGATCATCGACTTGCCCTTGGTCACCGTGCGCGCGCCGGCCTTTCGGCAGAGCGCCAGCACGGTCTCGCGCATCGCCGCCGCGTCGGCGCACCAGTGCACCTGCCCGCCGCTCGCCAGCACCTTCGCCTCGTAGCGCTCCAGGTAGAGGTCGAGGTTGGCGAGCGTGTGGTCCTTGATCGCCTTGGCCTGGTCGCGCAGCGCCTCGAACTCCGGCAGCCGCGCGGCCGCCGCGGCGCGCCGCTCGATGAAGCCGGTGCGCACGAAGCCCATGGCCTTCTGCAGGTTGGGGTCGGCCAGCGCCTGGCGGGCATTCTCCTTGAAGTCGAGGGCGGTCGACTGCATCAGCCGCTCCGTTCGCCGATCGCCGGCCCTGTGGCCATGCCGGCCAGCACCTCGGCCACGTGCCGGCTCTCGATCGCCGAGCCCAGGCGCTTCAGCTTGCCCGCCATGTTGAGCAGGCACCCGAGGTCGCCCGCGAGCAGCGTGCCTGCACCGGAGGCGGCGATGTGCTTCACCTTCTCCTCGACCATGCGGTCGGAGATCGCCGGGTACTTCACGCAGAAGGTGCCGCCGAAGCCGCAGCAGACCTCGCTGTCCTTCAGCTCGGTCAGGCTGAGGCCCTCGACGCTCGCGAGCAGCCGCCGCGGCTCACCCTTGATGCCGAGCTCGCGCAGGCCCGAGCAGGAGTCGTGATAGGTGACGCTGCCCGGAAAGGCAGCCTCGACCTGCGTCACGCCGCGCACCTTGGCGAGGAACGACACGAGCTCGTGGCACTTGCCGGCGAAGGTCCGCGCGCGCTCGGCCCAGGCGGGATCCTCGGCGAAGAGCGCGGGATAGTGATGCGAGAGCATGCCGCTGCAGGAACCCGAGGGCGCCACCACGTAGTCGTAGGGCTCGAAGACCTCGATCACCTGCTTCGCGATCGCTGCCGTATCCTTGCGGTCGCCGGAATTCCAGGCCGGCTGGCCGCAGCAGGTCTGGGCGGCCGGCACCTCGACCGTGCAGCCGGCATCCTCCAGCAGCTTCACCGCCGCCAGCCCGACCGTCGGCCGGAAGAGATCGACCAGGCAGGTGACGAAAAGCGCGACGCGGGGCTTGGGTTCGGCCATGGCGGCGAGGATGGAAAGCAGGCCCGGAAAAGGCAAGGCGGGTGGTCCCCTCCACCATCCGAAGGATGGGGGAGGGCCAGGGAGGGGGGGTGTCGACACTTGGAGCTGCTTCGTCGAAACCCCCTCCCCAACCCATCCCCCATGCTGCGCACGGTGGAGGGGCCACGAGTTCGGCGCACCACGTGCGCCCCGATCAGTCCGCGCTCCGCTCCATGATGGTCACCGCGATCGGCGGCCAGTCGCCCTGGCGGCCGCCGAAGTGACTCTGGCCCACCGGCACGAAGCCGAACTTGGCGTAGAACGGCACGGCATTGAGCGTCGCCCCGATGCGCAGCGTGGCGGCACCGCCGGCCCGCGCCAGCGCGAGCCCGACCTCCATCAGCGCGCAGCCGAGGCCCTGCCTCGCCACGCCCGGCAGCAGGAAGAGCCGGGTGATCTCGCCCGGCACGGCGTCGACGAAGCCGACGACGCGGCCCTCCTGCTCGGCCACGCGGATGCGGCCGGACTCGCAGCCCTCGAGATAGGTCGCGGGCGTGCGGTCGCCCATCCAGCCGCCGATCTGCGCTGGCGTGTAGTGCGTCGTCGCGAGGCCGGCGACCGAGTCCCGCGTCACGGCGAAGACCGCCGCCGCGTCGGCGGCGGTCGCGGGCCGGATGGTGAAGTTCATGGGATTTTGTCCAGCGCCGCGAAGAGGCGGTCCACTTCGGCCGCGGTGCTGAAGAGGTAGGGCGCGACGCGCACGCCGCCCTCGCGCAGCGAGACGTGGATGTCGTGCCGGCGCAGCCTCGCCTCGACGTCGGGCGGGAAGGGCACGGGACGGCTGATGCCGAGGTAGTGGCCGACGCGATGCGCCGCCGGCGGCACGCGCCAGCCGCGCTCGCTCGCCAGCGCCGCGACGCGCTCGACCAGCGGCTTCAGGCCCGCCGCCACCGCGGTCGGGCCCCAGCCCGACACCATGGTCAGTCCGGCCTCGGCCATCGGCAGGTGCGCGTGCGCCAGGCGCTCGCCCATGTCGAAGCGCCGGGCGCCGGGCGCGTAGCGGTCGTGATAGCCCTCCCAGCCGAAGCGGCCGCCGGCGTGCTCTTCCAGCGGCCGGCCCTCCTGGCGATGCGGCGCCACATAGAGAAAGGAGAGCGTGTAGGGGCAGAGCAGCCACTTGTAGCCGGAGCATTGCAGGAAATCCGGCTGCACCGCCGCGACGTCGAAGGGTGCCGCGGCGATCAGCTGAGTCGCGTCGACCGAGAGCGCCGCGCCGATCCGGCGGCAGGCGCCGCCGACTGCGACGAGATCGATCGCGGCACCGTCGACCCAGTGGCAGGGCGGCACGGCGGCGATCGCCACCTCCGGCGTCAGCGCCGCCAGCACGGCCGCGGTCCAGTCGCCGTCGGCGGGCCGGGGCACCACCTTCAGCGCCGCACCGGCCTCGGCCGCCTTCACCTGCCAGGCGTAGTAGTCGCTGGGGAACTGCTGTTCCAGCACCAGCACCGCCTGGCTCTTGGCGAGCGGCAGGTTCGCCGCCGCCGTGGCGACGCCATAGCTGGTCGCCGGCACGATCGCGATGTCCTCGGCGGTGGCGCCGATCAGCCCGGCGAAGAGGCCGCGGCAGCGTTCCGCGACGGCACCCAGGTCCGGCATCGCATGCGCCGTCCAGGGATGCAGCTTGCGCTCGAGCCCGGCGACGCCGGCGGTGTGCACGGCCTTGGCGAGCGGCGCCTGCGAGGCGCAGGCGAGGTAGGCGACCTCCGGCGGCAGGTCGAAGAGCTGCCGAATGGCGTCAGGCGGCGGCACAGGCGGCAGCGCTCAATCCAATTTGCCGTGGCAGTGCTTGAACTTCTTGCCCGAGCCGCAGGGGCAGAGCGCGTTCCTCTGCACCTTGCCCCAGGTGGAGGGGTCCTTGGGATCGCTGGCGATCCCGGCAGCCGGCGCGTTGCGCAACGGCATCGACGATCCACCGGCCGGCGGCACGGCGCCGCGCGGCGCCGCCCTGCCGGCAACGGCGGCGGCGGGAGCGCCGGCGCCGACCAGCGCCGGGTCCTCGCGCGTTTCCATCATGCGCGTCTGGTCCGGCAGCGGTGCGCGCGGCGGGGCGGCCTGCTGCGGCTGGCGCAGCTCGACGTGGCTCAGCACCTGCGCCACCTCGCTGCGCACCTCCTTCAGCATGGCGTCGAACAGCTCGAAGGCCTCGCGCTTGTACTCGATCAGCGGATCCTTCTGCGCGTAGGCGCGCAGCGAGATGCCGTGCCGCAGGTGGTCGAGCGACAGCAGATGGTCCTTCCACTGCTTGTCCAGCACGACCAGCAGCACCTCCTTCTCCAGCGCGCGCATGATCGCGGGGGTCAGCTGCGCGGTGCGGCCGGCCATCAGCTTGTCGACCGCCTCGGCGATGCGCGACTCGATCTCCTCGTCGGCGATGCCCTCCTCGGCGGCCCAGGCCTCGATCGGCAGGTTGAGATTGAACAGCCGCCGCACCTCCTCGTGCAGCGACTTCACCTCCCACTGCTCGGCATAGGCACCCTTCGGCACGAAGCGTGCGACCAGGTCGCCCAGGACCTCCTTGCGCATCTCGACGATCTCGTCGTGCACGTCGTCGACCCGCATGATGTCGCGGCGCTGCTCGTAGATCACCTTGCGCTGGTCGTTCATCACGTTGTCGAAGCGCAGCAGGTTCTTGCGGATCTCGAAGTTGCGCGCCTCGACCTTCTGCTGCGCCTTCTCCAGCGCCTTGTTCACCCAGGGATGCGCGATCGCCTCGCCGTCCTTCAGCCCGAGGCGGGAGAGCACGCCGTCCAGCCGCTCGGAGCCGAAGATGCGCATCAGGTCGTCCTGCAGCGAGAGATAGAAGCGCGAGGCGCCGGGGTCGCCCTGGCGGCCGGAGCGGCCGCGCAGCTGGTTGTCGATGCGCCGGCTCTCGTGCCGCTCGGTGCCGACCACCAGGAGGCCGCCCGCCTTCAGCACGATCTCGCGGTTGGCCGCCACCTCGGCGCGGATCTTCTCCTCCAGCGCCTTGCGCTGGCCCTCGTCCTCC
>DATEDK010000288.1:0-5791 GCA_035281685.1 Kiloniellales bacterium
CTCGGCGAAGCCGTCGGGGCCGCTGAGCGCCGTGTTGCCCATGACCGACTCGTAGCGCAGCGCCAGGAGCGGCTCGCCGAAGCAGGTCAGCACGCGATAGGAGGTCGGATACGGCCCGGTGTAGACGAAGCGCTGCGCCAGCATCGGGCCGCGGCGTCCGTAGTGTTCTTCGGGATAGCTCTCGCGCGGCTTGAAGCGCACGCGACTGGTCTTCACCGGGAAGACATAGGCACCGCGCTGGCCGCGATCGGGCTTCACGATGACGTAGTTGCCCCACTGCGCCGGATCGAGCCGTGTCCCCGGCGTGATTTCGGTCCAGCGCGGCACCGGCAGGCCGGCGGCATCGAGCGTCCGGTAGCTCGCGATCTTGCCCTGGCGCAGCGACCGCGCGACGAAACCGCGGCGGATCGGCAGATAGGGAGCCGGGAAGATCTCGACGAACAGCGTCGGTCGCAGGAACTGAGCCAGCAGCGGACGCCGCCGATGCCTGGGCCGGCTGACCACATAGGTATGGATCTCCGGCGCCAGCGCCCGTACGCGCTTGGCGATTTCATGAAAGTCGCGGTCCATCTGCGCCGTGACGTCGGCGAGGATGACGAGGTTCAGCCGGCGCATCCGGGCTTCAGCGCGCGAAGCGCCGCGTGGCCGCGATCATCGCCTCGGCTGCGCGGTCCAGCGCACCGAACTGTCCGTAGAGGTCGAGGCCCAGGCGCGACTGGAACCTGATGCCGCGCGGCGAGCTGAACTGCCAGACGTTGCTCTTGTTGACTTCGGAGATCCAGAGCTGCCCGGTGTCGCGATCGCGCAGGAAGTCGCAGCCGAGCGTCGGCACCTGCGGCAGCGTGGCGTGCACCCGGCGCGCCAGGTCCAGGATGTCCGCTTCGTCGGCCAGCCGTGCCGGCGGGTAGGCGAGCGTCACCTTCGGTGGACCATCCCGGCTCTGCAGGCGCGGCGGCGCGCCGCTTGGCGCGGTGTAAAGGTAGGTGGCGAGCAGCGGTACGCCGAAGCAGGTCATGACCCGGTAGTAGGATGGGCCGTCCGGCGTCGGGACGAAGCGCTGCACCAGCATCGGCCCCGTGCGGCCGAGATGGTCAGCCGGCAGCTCCTCGGGGCTGCGATAGCGCAGCTCTTCGGTGCGGACTGCCTCGACATTGATGCCCCTGAGCCCCAGGTCCGGCTTCACCACTACCCAGGCCCCCCACTCCGCCGGATCGAGCTTGATGCCCGGCACGATCTCGCGCCAAGCCGGCACCGGCAGGCCGGCCGCCTCCAGCAGGCGATAGGCCGCCATCTTGCCGCGCGCGCCCTCCTGCGGCGCAGCCAGCGTGCCGCGCCACCGGCGCAGTCCCGCCACGGGTTGGATCTCCACGAAGAGTGTCGGACGCAGCAGCTGTGCCCACTGCGCGGTGCTGCGGCCGCCGCGCTCCGTCGCGACGAAGGCGTGGATGTCGCGTGCCCTTGCGCGGACCCGCTTGGCGATCTCGCGGAAATCGCGATCCGGCAGAATCCGCGTGTCGCTGAGGATGATCAGATTGAACGCCATGCCCCCCTGCAGTCTCCGCGCCGCCTGCACGAGACGCAAGTCAGCCGGTCGGCATCGCGGGGCTAGCGCGCCAGGCGCCGCGTGGCCTCGACCATGGCTTCGGCAGCGCGGTCCAGCGCGCCGAACTGCTGGTAGAGATCGAGGCCGCGCCTAGCCTGGATGGCGATGCCGCTTGGCGAGCTGAAGGCCCAGACGCCGGACTGGTTGATCTCGGCGATCCAGAGCTTGCCGGTGTCGCGTTCGCGCAGGATGTCGCAGCCGATCGTCGGCACTTCCGGCAGCAGTGCGTGCACCCGCCGCGCCAGGTCCAGGAGGTCGGCCTCGTCCGTCAGGCGCCGCCCCATCGAATCGTTGGCTATGACGTCCAGCGGTCGGTCGTCGGGGGTGGGCCGCATCCCGTCGTTGAAGTAATGCAGGGCATAGAGCGGCTCGCCGAAGCAGGTGGTGACCCGATAGAAGGCGGGACCCTGTTCGGTGCGGATGAAGCGCTGCGCGAGCATCGGCCCCTCGCGCCCAAGGTGACCTGCGGGCAACTCCTCGGGCGCCCGGTAGCGCAGCTCCGCGGTTGCGACCGCCGCCACGTCGATGCCGCGCCGGCCCAGGTCGGGCTTCACCACCACCCAGGGCCCCCACTCCGCCGGATCGAGCCGGATGCCCGGCACGATCTCCCGCCAGAGCGGCACCGGCAGGCCGCCGGCCTCCAGCACGCGGTAGGCCGCCATCTTGCCGCGCGTGCGGCGCCGCGCGACCGCGCCGCGCCAGTGCCTGAGCCCGGCGACCGCCTCCATCTCCACGAACAGCGTCGGGCGCAGCAGCTGGGCCCACTGGGCACGGACACGTCCGCGCCGCTCCGTCACCAGCGAGGCGTGGATGTCGGGGGCGAGCGCGCGCACGCGCTTGACGATCTCGCGGAAGTCCCGGTCCGGCAGCACGCGGGTGTCGTGCAGGATGAACAGGTTGGAGTGCGCCATGCCCCGACGCAGTCTCGCCAGCCCTGCCGACCTGCGCAAGCATCGACGCTCTGCTAATCTCGCCGGCGATGCACGAGGAGGATCCGGCGATCGCCGCTCAGCTGGCGGCGCTGAAAGCGGCCTTCCGGGAACGGCTGGCCGAGGACCTCGCCGCCTTCAGCGAACCCCTGGCGGAGGCGCGCCAGCCGCCGCCGCTCCACCGCCTGCGCGCGCTCGCGGCACGGGCGCATCGCCTGGCGGGTGCCGCCGGCAGCTTCGACGAGGCTGCGCTGTCGGAGGCGGCCGCGCGCTTCGCGCAGCTTTGCGAAGAGGAAGCGCCGGACGCCGCGGAGATCGCGCAGGCGCTCTATCAGCTCGTGCTCGAAGCGGAGCGCGTGCTGGAGGCGCAAGACTAGGCCGATGGACTAGCTGCGCCCGTAGTTGTCGGTGAAGCGCACGATGTCGTCCTCGCCGAAGTAGGTGCCGGTCTGCACCTCGATCAACTCGAGCTCGACCTTCCCCGGATTCTCCAGGCGATGCTTCTCTCCGGCGCTGATGTAGATCGACTCGTTTTCGCGCACGAGCCGCACATCCTCACCGCGGGTCGCCAGCGCCGTGCCCTGCACGATGATCCAGTGCTCGGCGCGATGGCGATGCATCTGCAGCGAAAGGCTGTGGCCGGGCTTCACGCCGATCTGCTTCACCTGATAGCGCGGGCCGAGCGCGATCGAACGGTACCAGCCCCAGGGGCGGTAGGACTTGGCGTTCTCGCTCGCCTCCGGGTGGCCCTCGCGCTGCAGCCGCTCGACCAGCGACTTCACGTCCTGCGCGCGGTCGCGGCGCGCCACCAGCACGGCCGTGTCGGTCTCCACCACGACGAGGTCCTCGACGCCCACGGCGGCCAGGAGGCGTGACTCCGCGCGCAGGTAGGAATCGCGCGCGTCCTCCGCCACGACCTTGCCGAGCGCCACATTGCCGGCGGCGTCCTTGTCGCCGCCAAGCCAGAGCTGGTCCCAGGCGCCGACGTCGCTCCACCCCATCTCGCAGGGCACCACGCCGGCATCCGCCACCTTCTCCATGATGGCGACGTCGAAGGAGACGTTGGGTGCCTGCTCCAGGCTGGCGCGGTCGAGCCGCAGGAAGTCGAGGTCGCTGGAGGCGGCGGCGAGCGCGGCCCGCGCCGCCGCCAGCACCGCAGGCGCCAATTGCTCGAAGGCGACGAGCGTGGCCGCCGCCGGCAGCAGGAAGATGCCGCTGTTCCAGAGATGGCGACCGCCGGCGAGGAACCGCTCGGCGGTCTCCGCGTCCGGCTTCTCGGTGAAACGCTGGATCGCGCAGGCGTTCTCGCTGATCGGCCGGCCGAGCTCGATGTAGCCGTAGCCGGTCTCCGCGCGCAGCGGGCGGATGCCGAAGGTCAGGAGGCGCTGCTTTCCGGCGGCCGCTTTGGCTTCGGCGACGGCCTCGAGGAAGGCGGCGCGGTCGCGGACCTGGTGATCCGACGGCAGCACCAGCAGCACGGCATCAGGGTCGGCCGAGGCGATCGACAGCGTCGCGACGGCCACCGCGATCGCCGTGTTGCGCGCGACCGGCTCGATGATCAGCCGCCGCCAGGGCAGGCCGCGGTCGCGCAGCTGCTCGGCGACGACGAAGCGATGCTCCTCGCTGGCTACCACGGTCACGGGATGGAACGCGGGCCCGACCACGCGCTCGGCCGTCGACTGGAACAGCGTCGCCTCGCCGGTCAACGGCAGGAACTGCTTGGGATAGGCGCGCCGCGACAGCGGCCACAGACGATTACCGCTGCCGCCCGAGAGCACTACGGGATGGATCCTGCTGTCGGCCATCGCCCCCGCCCAGCGCAACCTTCCAGCGCGAAGCAGTAGCAGAGCCCGGGCCCCGTGGGGAGTGGCCCTGCCCCTGGCGAGAAGCTGCCGCGCCGCGCTAGCCTTCCGGCGCGATTCGACCGGAGCCTGCCGAGCATGACCCTGACCGACCCGCGGCCCGCCGCGCCCTACTGCGCGATGCTGCTGGAGGCGCTGTCGCCGGGCGAGGAGGCACCGGCGCTCGAAGGCGAGCTAGCCTGCGACCTGCTGATCGTGGGCGGCGGCTATCTCGGACTCTGGACTGCGATCGAGGCGAAGCGCGCCGAGCCGTCGCTCTCCGTCGCGCTGATCGAGGCCGACATCTGCGGCAGCGGCTCCAGCGGCCGCAACTCCGGCATGGCGTTGCCCTACTGGACCAAGTTCGAGGGGCTGGCGGCGCAGTGCGGAGAGGAGGAGGCGCTCGCGCTCTGCGACGCCTCGCTCGCCGCCTTGGACGAGATCGACGCCTTCGCCCGAGAGAATGGCCTCGACATCGAGTTCCGGCGCAGCGGTTGGCTCTGGGGCGCCGCCAGCGAGCGTCAGGCCGGTCGTTGGAACGGCGTCATCGGCGGGCTGGAACGGGTCGGCCGGACTCCTTTCACGTTGCTCGATCGCGCCGGTGTCGACGCGCTGATCGAGGCACCGGGCTATCTCGCCGGCGCCTATGACCCGGCGCCGGCGACGATCCACCCCGGCAAGCTCGCCCGCGGCCTGCGCCGCGTCGCGCTCGCCAAGGGTGTGAGGCTGCATGAGCAAACACCGATGCGTCGCCTCGAGCGCGGAGCACGGCCGGTGGTGACGACCCCTCGCGGGCGCATCCGCGCCAAGCGCGTGGTGCTGGCGATCAACGCCTGGTCGCTCGCCTTCCCGGAACTGCGCAGCGGCATCCTCGTCATCACCAGCGACGACATGGTCACCGCACCGGCGCCGGAGTTCATCGCAAGGCACCGCTGGCGCGACGGCCTCATCGTCACCGACTCCGCGCTGTTCGTTTCGGGTTTCCGCACGAGCGTGGACGGCCGCGTGATGGGGGGCGTGACCGGAGGCAAGGTCGGTTACGGAGCGCTTTCGGGCCAGCGCTTCTACGGCCGCACGCCGCGGGAGGCCGATATCCTCGCCGCGCTGGCGCGCGGCTTCGGCTCGACCGCCGGTGTCGAGGTCGCGGCGAGCTGGCGCGGGCCGATCGACCGCACCCAGGCCGGCTTGCCGCGCTACGGCCACCTGCCCGGCACGCCCGCCGTGCTCTTCGGCTACGGCTTTTCCGGCAACGGCATCGTCGGCTGCCGGCTGGGCGGCCGGATCCTGGCGTCGCTGGCGCTGGAGAGGAAGGATCGCTGGGCCAGTTGCGGCCTCGTCGTGCAGCCCGGGCGCTGGCTGCCGCCGGAGCCGCTGCGCTACGTCGGCGCGCACCTGGTGCGCTGGGCAGTGCGCAAGCA
>DATEDK010000289.1:0-2399 GCA_035281685.1 Kiloniellales bacterium
AAGGCCGTCTTCCGCCGCACGGTCGCCATCGGCCGGGAGCGCGGCAAATGGCTTCCCTTCGTCGAGGGGACCGTCGGCTTCGTCACGATCCACCCCTCCTTCATCCTGCGCCAGCAGGACTCCGAATCGCGCGCGGCCACCTATCGGGGCCTGGTGAAGGACCTGCGCCTGATCGCCCAGCGGATCCACCGGGCGGCCGCGTGATCGCCTAGCGCTGGCTCTCGCGCCAGCGCGGCGAGATCCACGGCTCCTGGTTCGAGGGCGCCAAGCGGTCGCGGCCCAGGATGTGATCGCTCGCCTTCTCGCCCACCATGATCGAGGGCGCGTTCAGGTTGCCGTTGGTGATCTGCGGAAAGATCGAGCTGTCGGCGACGCGCAGGCCCTCGACGCCGATCACGCGGCAGTCGGGATCGACCACCGCCAAGGGATCGTCGGCCGCGCCCATGCGGCAGGTGCCGCAGGGGTGGAAGGCGCTCTCCACGTGCTCGCGGATGAAGTCGTCGAGCTGCGCGTCGCTTTCCACGCCAGGGCCAGGCTGGATCTCCCGCCCGGCGTAGGCCTTGAAGGCTTCCTGCTGGAAGATCTCGCGCGTGAGGCGGATGCAGGTGCGGAAGTCGGCCCAGTCCTCCGGCGTGCTCATGTAGTTGAAGCGGATCACCGGCTTGTCCCTCGGGTCGCCGGAGCGCAGACGCACGTGGCCGCGCGACTTCGAGCGCATCGGCCCGACGTGCGTCTGGAAGCCGTGGCAGTCGGCCGCCGCCTTGCCGTCGTAGCGGATGGCGACGGGCAGGAAGTGGTACTGGATGTCCGGCCACTTCACCCCCGCCTTTGAGCGGATGAAGGCGCAGGACTCGAACTGGTTGCTGGCGCCGATGCCGGTCTTGAAGAAGAGCCACTCGGCGCCGATCAGGCCCTTGGAGAAGAGATTGAGCTTCGAGTAGAGCGTGATCGGCTGCAGGCATTCCTTCTGCAGGTAGAGCTCGAGGTGATCCTGCAGGTTCTCGCCGACGCCCGGGCGGTCGGCGACCACGGCGATGCCGTGGCTCTTCAGCTCGCCCGCCGGGCCGACGCCGGAGAGCTTCAGCAGCAGCGGCGACATGATCGAGGAGGCGGCGAGGATCACCTCCCGCCGGGCGCGCACCTGCTCCACGCGGCCGCCCTGCTCCAGCTCGACGCCGACCGCACGCCGGCCCTCGAAGAGAACGCGGCGCACGAAGCCGCGCTTCAGGCCGGCGTTGGGGCGCTTCAAGGCCGGCTTCAGGTAGGCCGAGGCCGCCGACCAGCGACGGCCCTTCCAGACCGTCATCTCCATCGCGCCGAAGCCTTCCTGCTTTTCGCCGTTGTAGTCCTGGGTCACCTCGTAGCCGGCCTGCCGGCCGGCCTCGACGAAGGCGCTGTAGAGCGGGTTCTTGCGCCCGCCGCGCGTCACATGCAGAGGGCCGTTGGTGCCGCGCCAACCCTCCTGCCCGCCGTGGCTGTCCTCCTGCCGCTTGAAGTAGGGCAGCACGTGGCGATAGCCCCAGCCGCGCGCGCCCAGCTCCTCCCAGGTATCGAAGTCGCAGGCGTGGCCGCGCACGTAGACCATGCCGTTGATCGAGGACGAGCCGCCGATCACCTTGCCGCGCGGCGTCACCAGGCTGCGGCCGCCCAGGTGCGGCTCCGGCTCGGTGCGGAAGCCCCAGTCGTAGCGCGCCATGTTCATCGGATAGGACAGCGCCGCCGGCATCTGGATCAGCGGCCCCCAGTCGGTGCCGCCGTACTCCAGCACGAGCACCTGGTGCTTGCCGTCCTCGCTGAGCCGCGCCGCCATGGCGGAGCCCGCCGAGCCCGCGCCCACGATGATGAAGTCGGCTTCCTGCATCGCCCCTCCTTTTTAGGGGGCGAGTGTAGCCTGCCCGGCCTCAGAGGCACCAATTGGGGTCGACCCCCAGCGGCAAGGGCACGGCAAGGCCAGCGTCGATCATGATCGGCGCCACGTCTCGTCCGTCGAGCATCAGGATGGCCAGGATGCGGCCATAGTCGTCGCGCGTGAAGTGATCCTTCTCGTGCGCGCAGAATTTGCGGTCCCTTGCGGCGCCGATCATGCCGCGCAATCGATCGCGCGCGACGAGGCCTTGGTGGTGTTCCTGCGGACAATCGGCTCTGGGATCGAGTTCAGGCGTGTCGTAGCCGACCAACCTCACCCTCTCGAACCGTCCATCGATGGTGGCCGCGCAGGTGTCGCCGTCGTAGCAGGATGCAATGCGTGCCGCTTCGCACATCGCCGGGGCTCGGCCGGCCAGGAGCGATTGACCTTTCAAGGCAACGAAAAGCGCCACGGCAGCGAGGAGCGCCACCGGGATTCTCAGGTCGAGCCGATGTTGGGAGGCAAAGATGCGCCTCCGTCGCCGCAGCGGGCC
>DATEDK010000290.1:0-4216 GCA_035281685.1 Kiloniellales bacterium
CCGGCCCAGAACAGCTGGTGGCAGGTGTTCTCCGCCTCGCCATTGACCTGGATGACGCGATCGACGCGCTCGCCCTGCTGATCGTGCGGAAAGGCCGGGCCTGCGCCGACCGGGCAGAGCAGCACGTCCCACTCCTTGAAGAACTCGTGCCAGCGCCAGCGCATCCTGTGCCGTGCCTCGTTGAGCCCGAGCCAGTCGCGATAGCTGAGGCTCGCCATGCGCGTGACCATCGCTTTGTAGCTGAAGTCGTCGGCCGCATAGTCCTTCGCGCGTTCGCGCCACCGGGCCAGCTCCTCGTCGGTGGACCGCCAGAAGGTGAAGGAGCGCAGCAGCGCGACATAGACCCGCCAGGCTTCCAGCGTGTCGATCGCCGGCCGCGCCTCGTGCGAGACCTTGGCGCCCAGCTTCGACAGCGCCACCCCGAGCGCGGTGATCTTGTCCTGGTATTCGCGATCGACCTCGCTCGCCGGGTCGCTGACCATGACGGCGATGCGGAGGTCCTTGAGGCTGCGCTGGCGCGGCGGCGGCAGGTCGTAGACCAGGCCCGGCGCCTCGATCTCGTCGGCGCCGGCGAGGACCGACAGTCCCAGCGCCAGATCCTCCGCGGTGCGCGCCATCGGGCCCGCGACCGAGATGTCCGGGATCGAGAGCGTGCCGCTGACGCTCTGGCCGCGCGTCGGCACCAGGTTGTGCGTCGGCTTGTGGCCGGTCACGCCGCAGTAGTGCGCCGGGTTGCGGATCGAGGCGCCGATGTCGGAGCCGAGCTCGAGCGCGGCCATGCCGGTCGCGAGCGCCACCGCGGAACCGCCGGACGAACCGCCCGGGACCTTCGTCGGATCCCAGGGATTGTTCGTCGTGCCGTAGATCTCGTTGAACGTCTGCCAGTCGGCGAGCAGCAGCGGTACGTTGGTCTTGCCCCAGACCACGGCGCCGGCATCGATCAGACGCTGCACCGCCACGGCGTTCGACTTGGCGATGTTGTTGCGCATCGCCCCGATGCCCCAGGTCGTGGGTCCGCCGGTCACGTCGAAGGACTCCTTCACCGTCATCGGCAGGCCGTGCAGCGGACCCCAGAGGTCGCCCTTGGCGAGCGCGGCGTCGGCCGCCTCGGCGCGGGCGCGCGCCCGGTCGATCTGCTCCCAGATGACCGCGTTCAGCGCCGGATTGAAGCGCTCGTAGCGCGCGATGCAAGCGTCGAGCAGCTCGCGGGCGCCGATCTCGCGTGCACGCAGGCGGCGGGTGAGTTCAGTCGCCGAGAGGAGCGCAGGATCGAGAAGGGCGGCATCGGGCATGGAACCTACTCCTTGGCGAGAAGCTGCGCCGCTTCCAGCGCGGCGTAGGTGAGGATCGCATCGGCGCCCGCGCGCTTGAAGGCGAGCAGGGACTCGAGGACGACGCGGTCGTTGTCGAGCCAGCCGTTCCGCGCCGCGCCCTTCAGCATGGCGTACTCGCCGGAGACCTGGTAGGCGGCGACCGGCACGGCGAAGGCCTGCTTAACGCGCAGCACGATGTCGAGATAGGGCAGGCCCGGCTTCACCATCACCATGTCGGCGCCCTCGTCGAGGTCCTGCGCCACCTCGCGCAGCGCCTCGGCGCCGTTGGCCGGGTCCATCTGATAGGTCTTCTTGTCGCCCTTGAGGAAGCCGCCGGAGCCGATGGCGTCGCGGAACGGCCCGTAGAAGGCCGAGGCGTACTTGGCCGCGTAGGAGAGCAGCACGGTGTCCTGGCGGCCCGCGGCATCGAGCGCGCGGCGGATCGCGGCGATGCGCCCGTCCATCATGTCGGAGGGACCGAGGATGTCGCAGCCGGCCTCGGCCTGCACCAGGGCCTGCTTCACCAGGATGTCGACGCTCTCGTCGTTCAGGATGCGGCCGTCGACGACGAGGCCGTCATGGCCGTCGAGGTTGAAGGGATCGAGCGCCACGTCGCAGAGCACACCGAGCTCGGGGAACCGGCTCTTCACCGCGCGCACGGCCCGGCAGACCAGATTGTCGGGATCGATCGCCTCACGGCAGTCGCTGGTCTTGCGCTCGCGCTCGACATAGGGGAAGAGCGCGACCACGCCGATGCCGTGGGCGAGCGCGGCTTCCGCCTGCTGCATCAGGCCATCGACGGTATGGCGCTCGACGCCCGGCATGGACGGGACGGGACCGGCGCTCTCCGGCTCGGCGACGAACAGCGGCCAGATCAGGTCGGCGGGCGAGAGCCGGTGCTCGGCGACGAGCCCGCGCAGGAACGGCGTGCGCCGCAGGCGCCGCAGGCGAGTCGTCGGATAGCGCCCGGGAAAGCCCAGGGACAAGGCACTCTCCTGAAAGGTCTTCTGGTTTGCGCGGCAGTCTAGGAGGCGCAGGCTGGGGCGCCAAGCGCCCCAACCCCGCCGAAGACCGCGTCGAAGTGGCGCCTGAGTTGCGCATCGAGCGCGTCCATCCCGGCGGAGACGCCGAGGTCCGCGAGCGAGGCGACGCCGAAGCCAGGATCGGCGATGCCGCAGGGCACGATGCCGGAAAAGTGCTCGAGCGCCGGCGCGACGTTGATCGCGATGCCGTGGTAGGTGATCCAGTGCCGCACGCGCACGCCGATCGCGGCGATCTTGTCCTCGCGGCTGTCGTTGCGGTCGACCCAGAGCCCGACGCGCCCCTCGCGCCGCCCTGCCGTTACGCCGAGCGCCGCCAGCGCGGCGATCCCCCAGTCCTCCAGCCGGCAGACGTGGCGCCGGACGTCCTGGCCGCGCTGCCGCAAATCGAGCAGCACGTAGGCAATGCGCTGGCCGGGCCCGTGGTAGGTGAACTGCCCGCCGCGGCCGCTGGCGAAGACCGGAAAGCGGTCGGGGTCCCTCAGGTCTTCGCGGCGGGCCGAGGTGCCCGCGGTGTAGAGCGGCGGATGCTCCAGCAGCCAGACCAGTTCCGGCGCGCGGCCTTCGCGGATGGCGGCGACGCGCGCCTCCATCGCCGCCACCGCTGCCGGGTAGTCGACCGGATCGCCGCTCACCTGCCATTCGACCATGCCCCGAAGGTCGGACCTCGCTGCGCTCGTGGCAAGGGCTCGCGAAAGCGTGAATGCAGGACCGTCTACCGCCTGGCTCCATGCCGCCTAGGATGTCGCGCGGAACTTCCGTCCTGGATTGGCCGATGGGCATGCAGAGACCACGTCGTACCCTTGCTCTATTGGCGCTCCTTCCTGCGCTCCTGCTGGCCGCGCCTCAGCAGGCGTGGTCAGCCGACACCGTGGTGAAGGCAAGCGAGCCGGCGACCAGCGTTTCGCTGCTCTCCGCCCCGCATGTCGGCAAGACGCTGTGTGACGTGCCAGGCGGCACGCCGGTCACCTTCCTCGCGAGAGCGCCGCATGGGCCGCACCTCTATGCCCGAATCGTCGTGCTGGAAGGCGGCTGTGCCGGGCAGGAGGGCTACGTTCCGTGGATGACGCTGGATCCGGAGCCAGCGGAACAGTAAAGCAATCCACGCGGCGCCAAGGACTGCGATCATGCACGCCACCCCTTACTCCACAGGCTGTCCCTGAGCCGCCAGTCCGCCATTGCGCGCGCCGAGCGCTACTTCGACGCCGGGTCGTTCCGTGAAGACCTGGCGCGTCGTGTCGCCTTCCGCACCGAGAGCCAGGTGCCGGAGAGCCGACCGCAGCTCACGCTTTACCTGGAGCAGGAGATGGCGCCGGCCTTCGAGCGCCTGGGCTACGCGACGGAGGTCTTCCCCAATCCCGTGGCCGAGGGCGGTCCCTTCCTGATCGCGACCCGGCACGAGGGCGACGCCCTGCCGACCGTGCTGAGCTACGGCCACGGCGACGTCGTGCGCGGCCAGGAGGGCCAGTGGCGGCCGGGCCTCGACCCCTGGCGGCTGACCGTCGAGGGCGAGCGCTGGTACGCCCGCGGCACGGCCGACAACAAGGCGCAGCACACCATCAACATGCTGGCGCTGGAGATGGTCCTGGCCGAGCGCGGACGGCTCGGCTTCAACAGCACCTTCATGATCGACACCAGCGAGGAGATCGGCTCGCCCGGCCTCGACGAGTTCTGCGCCGAGCACAAAGACCGGCTCGCGGCCGACCTGCTGATCGGCTCGGACGGCCCGCGCCTGGCGCCCGATCGGCCGACGATCTTCGGCGGCACGCGCGGCGCCTTCGATTTCGACATGACCCTCGACCTGCGCGCCGGCGGCCATCACTCGGGCAACTGGGGCGGGATCCTCGCCAACCCCGGGGTCAT
>DATEDK010000291.1:0-2897 GCA_035281685.1 Kiloniellales bacterium
GTCCTGCCAGTCCATGGGCGGAGAATGGCGGCTTTGTCCCGGTCCCGAAAGGGTACCTACCGCAGCTCATCCTTGTGAAAACGGCCGGCCTTCATCACCGCCTTCAAGTGCAGTTCCGGCTGGGTCAGCACGGTGACGTCGTCGAGCGGGTTGCGGTCCAGCACCAGGAGATCGGCGCGTGCCCCGACGGCGATGACGCCGAACTCGCCCTGGCGCATGCAGGCCTCGGCCGCCATCGAGGTGGCCGCGCGGATCAGGTCGGCTGCCGGCACCACGGCCTTGCGGATGTTGAACTCGTTCAGCTGGTGCTTGTGCATGGCACCCAGGAGGTCGGAGCCGAAGGCCATGGCGACGCCGGCGCGGTGCGCCATTTCCAGCGCCCGGTAGCCGGCGTCCAGCACCTCGAAGACCTTCCTGTGCAGGTCGGCCGGCATACCCGCGCCAAGGCCCTCCTTCGCCAGCGCCTCGTAGGTCGCCATGGTCGGCACCAGGTAGGCGCCGTGGCGCAGGAAGAGGCGGCAGGACTCCTCGTCCAGGAGGTTGCCGTGCTCGATGGTGCGGACGCCGCGGCCGAGCAGGCGGTTGATCGACTTCGCCGTGTAGGCGTGCGCCATGACGTAGAGATTGGCGGCGCTCGCCTCCTCGACGATGGCGTCGATCTCCTCGAAGGAGAACTGCGTGGAATCGATGCGGTCGGTGGGCGAGGCCACGCCGCCGCCGGCCATGATCTTGATCTGATGCGCACCCTTGCGGATCTCGTCGCGGGTCGCGCGGCGCACCTCGGTCACGCCGTCGCAGACCCGGTCCAGGCCGGCGCAGCAGAGGCAACGGTCGAGGTCGCCTTCGCCGGGCCCGCGCATGTCGCCGTGCCCGCCGGTCTGCGACAGGCCATGCCCGCAATAGAGGATGCGGGGGCCGACCATCACACCCTCCTCCACCGCCTGCGCCAGGCCCCAGTCGGCGCCGCCGGCGTCACGCACGGTGGTGAAGCCGCGCAGCAGCATGGCCTTCAGGATGTCTGCTGTGTGCGCGGCGACGTAGAAGGGCGACAGGCGCAGCTGGCGCGCGAGGTCGGCGGTGACCGCCGTCACATGCACGTGGGCATCGCAGAGGCCAGGCATCAGGACCTTGCCCTTGAGATCGACCGTGCGGTCGGCGGCAGTGGCGACGCGCCCCGTCTCCACCTCGGCGATCTTGCCGTCGCGTACCAGCACCTGCCGGTCCGCCAGGATGGCACCGGCCTCGGTGTCGAGCATGGCGGCATTGGTGAAGAGTGTCGTGGTCATGCGTTCGTGGCCCCGGAGACTTGTACTAGCCCCTCTCCCCTTGCGGGAGAGGGGTTGGGGTGAGCGGGGTAGGTCGGTGACGATGTCGACAATCGCACCAACCTACCCCCCTCACCCCGGCCCTCTCCCACAAGGGGAGAGGGAGGACTTCTACGCCTTCGGGTCCAGGCCCCAGGCGCGATAGTGCTCGGGGTCCTCGGCCCAGTCCTCCTTGACCTTCACCTCGAGGAAAAGGTGCACGGGGCGCTCCAGGAAGGCGCTGAGCTCGCGCTGGGCGGCTTCCCGCACGGCCTTGATCGTGCGCCCGCCGGTGCCGATGGCGATGCGCCGCTGGCCTTCGCGGGCGACGGTGACCGTCTGCCGGATGCGCACCGCGCCGTTCTTGAAATCCTCCCAGCTGTCCGTGCTGACCGTCAGATCGTAGGGCAGCTCGTCGTGCAGCTGCAGGAAGAGCTTCTCGCGGGTGATCTCGGCGGCGGTCTGACGGAGCGGCAGGTCGGAGAGCTCGTCCTCGGGGAAGAGCCAGGGGCCGGGTGCCGCGGCCTTCAGGAGATGGCGGCGCAGGTCGCCGACGCCGTCCCCGTTCAGGGCCGAGACCATGAAGATGCGGTCGACCGCGGGATGCCGGGACAGCCGCTCGGCCAGCGGCATCAGCTTGGGCTTGGCGACCAGGTCGACCTTGGACAGCACCACCAGCGCCTTGCGTTCGGCCTTGGCGATGCCGTCGAGGATCGCCTGGCTTTCCGCGTCGGTCTCGCCGCGCCGGGCGTCATGGACGACGATCAGCACGTCGGCGTCCGCAAGCGCGCTCCAGGCGGCCGCCACCATGGCCCGCTCCAGGCGCCGCTTCGGCTGGAAGATCCCCGGCGTGTCGACGAAGACGAGCTGCGTGTCGCCCTCGGTGAAGAGCCCGCGCAGGCGGAAGCGCGTCGTCTGCACCTTGTGCGTGACGATGGAGACCTTGGCGCCGACCAGCGCGTTCACCAGCGTCGACTTGCCGGCATTGGGAGCGCCAAGCACCGCGACCACGGCGGAGCGCTGCGCAGCCTCGCTCACGGCGGGCTCATTGCGGCTCGAGCTCCTGCAGCATCGCCGCTGCGGCGGCTCGCTCGGCCGCGCGCTTGGAGCGGCCGACTCCGCTGGTGGGATTCCGGCCCGGCACGCGCACCTCGATGGTGAAGAGCGGCTCGTGCGGCGGGCCCTCGCGGCCGATCTCGCGGTAACGCGGCAGCGCCAGCCCGCGCGCCTGCGCCCACTCCTGCAGCGCCGTCTTCGGGTCCTGCGGCGGGCGCAGGTCCTGCGTCAGCAGCGGCGCCCAGGCGCTCTCGATCGGGCCGCGCGCCGCCTCCAGTCCGCCGTCGATGTAGAGCGCGCCGAACACCGCCTCCAGCGCGTCGGCCAGGATCGCCGGGTTCTCGCGTCCGCCGCCCTGCTCCTCGGAGGAGGAGATCTTCAGGAAGCGGCCGAGCTCCATGGCCTCGGCCACCTCGGCCAGGGTTTCGCGCTGCGCCAGCACGGCGAAGCGCTTGGCAAGCGCTCCTTCCGGCTCGTCCGGAAAGCGATGCCAGAGCATCTCGGCCAGCACCACGCCCAAGACCCGGTCGCCGAGGA
>DATEDK010000292.1:0-4698 GCA_035281685.1 Kiloniellales bacterium
GTTCGAGACGTCCTCGTCGGTCAGCCGCTGCAGCAGCTCGCGCGAGCGTGGGCCGGCGATCGAGAGTCCCACCATGCGCATGTCGAGCCGGTCGATGGTGACCGAGCCGTCGGCCGGCAAGTACCGCTCGAACCAGCGAAGGTGATACTTCTGCGCCTGGCTGGAGCCCCACATCAGGAAGCGCTCCGGGCCCACCTTGGCGATGGTGAAGTCGCCGATCAGCTTGCCCTGCGGGTTCAGCATCGGCGTCAGCGCGATGCGGCCCAGCCGCGGCATCTTGTTGGTCATCAGGTGCGAGAGGAAGGCCTCCGCGCCAGGGCCCTTGAACTCGTACTTCGCGAAGTTCGCGATCTCCGTCACGCCCACGGCGTTGCGCACGCCCAGGCACTCGGCCTTCACGTGCGGGAAGTCGTTGGAGCGGTGGAAGGAGAAGATGTCCTTCGGCTCGACGCCGTTGGGCGCGAACCAGAGCGGCGTCTCCAGGCCCCAGCTGTCGCCCATTACGGCACCCTGCTCGATCATGATGTCGTAGAGGGCGGTCGTCTGCTGCGGGCGGGCCGCCGGCAGCTCCTCGTTGGGGAACTTGATGGAGAAGCGGCGCGCGTAGTTCTCGCGCACCTTCTCGTTGGTGTAGCTGCGCGTCGCCCACTCGCCGAAGCGCGCCACGTCCATCGCCCAGACGTCGAAGCCGGGGTCGCCGTTCACCATCCACTGCGAGAGCGCGAGGCCGACGCCGCCGCCCTGGCTGAAGCCGGCCATCACCGCACACGCCACCCAGTAGTTCTTCAGGCCCTGCACCGGCCCGACCAGCGGGTTGCCGTCGGGCGAGAAGGTGAAGGGACCGTTGATCACGGTCTTGATGCCGGCCTTGGCCAGCGCCGGGAAGTGGCGGTAGCCGATCTCCAGCGAGGGCGCGATGCGGTCGAGGTCGGGCGGCAGGAGTTCGCTGCCGAAGGTCCAGGGCGTGGTCTTCGGCTGCCAGGGCACGCAGGCCTTCTCGTAGGTGCCGAGCACGATGCCGGTGCGCTCCTGGCGCATGTAGATCTCGGACTTGAAGTCGATGGCGTGCGGCAGCTCCTTGCCGCGCTCCTTGTTGTAGGCCACGACCTCCGGCATTTCGTCGGTGACGAGATACATGTGCTCCATCGCGAGCACCGGCAGCTCGAGCCCGACCATGCGGCCGACCTCGCGCGCCCAGAGGCCGCCGCAGTTGACGACGTGCTCGGCCACCAGGTTGCCCTGGCCGGTGACGACGTCCCAGGAGCCGTCCGGACGCGGCTTCAGGTCGACGACCCGGGTCTTGAGGTAGATCTCCGCGCCGTTGATGCGCGCGGACTTCGCGTAGGCGTGGGTGGTACCCGCGGGGTCGAGATTGCCGTCGGCCGCATCCAGCATGGCGCCGTGGAAATACTTCTCCTCCAACAGCGGATGGAGCTCCTTCGCCTCCTTCATGGTGAGGAGCTCGGTCTCCAGGCCCAGGTAGCGCGCCCGGGCATGAGCCATCTTCAGCCACTCCATGCGCTCTGGCGTGTCGGCCAGCATGATGCCGCCCGAGCGGTGCAGGCCGCAGGACTGGCCGGAGATCTTCTCCAGCTCGTCGTAAAGCGCGATGGTGTAGCCCTGCAGCTTGGCGACGTTGGGATCGCCGTTGAGGGTGTGGAAGCCGCCGGCGGCATGCCAGGTCGAGCCGGCGGTCAGCTGGTCGCGCTCCAGCAGCACGACGTCTTTCCACCCGGCCTTGGTCAGGTGGTAGAGCACGCTGCAGCCGACCACCCCGCCGCCGATGACGGCCACCCGCACATGCGACTTCATAGGACTGGAACCCCTCGATCCCGGATTTGGAACGGCACCGTTATAGCCGAGCGAGGCGGCCTGGGAAGTCAGGGCGCGACAGGGGCTGTGCTGCGTTGGACAGGCTCCCGGTTGACCGGCGCCGCGCCTATGCCATCCACTGAACGGTCGGCGGTGCTTGAGGAGTCGCGGTGACCGGTCCCCTCCTGCTGACGGGCAGCGACCTGACGCCCAGCGTGCTGCGCGAGGTCGCCTTCGACCGGCGGCCCGTCGCCCTTACCCCCGACGCCGCCCAGCGCGCTGCCGTCGGCCGTGCCCTCGTCGAGCGGGCGCTCGCCAAGGGCGACACGGTCTATGGGCTGACCACCGGGCTCGGCAGCCGGGTCGGCCACAGGCTCAACGCCGACGACCTGGCCGACTTCTCCGCCCGCACCGTGCGCGGCCGCGCGCATGGCGTGGGGCCCCCTCTGGCGGCGCCTCTGGTGCGGGCGATGATGGTGGCGCGGCTCAACGTGCTGCTGAACGGCGGCGCCGGCGTCTCCTTCGCGCTGATCGAGCTCTTGCGCGACATGCTGAATGCCGACCTGCGGCCGGTCGTCCCGTCGATCGGTTCGGTCGGAGCGGGCGACCTCTGCCTGATGGCGCACCTCGGCCTCGTGATGATCGGCGAGGGCGAGGCGGAGCACGGCCGCAGGCGCGGCCCGGCCGCGGCGCTGCTCCTGGAAGCCGGGCTGCGGCCGGTGACCCTCGGCCCGAAGGATGGCCTCGGCCTGATCAATTGTTCCGCGCTTGGCGCCGGCATCGCTGGGGTCGCTCTGGAGGAGGCCGACGCGATCTACCGGGCCGCGCAAGTCGCCGCCGCGCTCACCTTCGAAGGCTTCCGCGCCAACCTCTCGCCGATCGATCCCGAGGCCGTGGCGGCGCGCCCGCAACCTGGCCAGGCGGTGGCGAGCGCGCATCTGCGCCGCCTGCTCTTCGGCAGCCTCTTGCTGGAGCCGGGCGGGGCGCGCCGCGTGCAGGACCCGATCTCGCTGCGCTGCGTAGGCGCCGTGCACGGCGCGCTGCTGGCAGCGCTGGGCTTTGCCGAGCGCGCGCTCGACCCGGAGCTGAACGGCGCGGCGGAGAACCCCGTTCTGCTGCTGGAGTCCGAGCGCGTCATCTCCACCGGCAACTTCCATACGCCGCTCCTCGCCCTCTCGCTCGACCAGGTGGCGCTGGCCTCGGCGCAGGTCGCGGCCAATGCCCTGGCACGCGGCTCGCGGCTGATGCAGGAGCGCTTCTCCGGCCTGCCGAACAACCTGATCGCGCGCGACGCGGGCTACTCCGGCTTCGCGCCTGTCATGAAGGTGGGCGAGGCCCTGCTGGGCGAGATCCGCCACCTGGCGCAGCCGGTCTCCGGCGACATCCGCTGGGGCGCGGACGGCACCGAGGACGACGTCACCAACACCCCGTTCGCGGCCAAGAAGCTGCTTGAGCTGCTGGAGCGGCTGCGCCACCTGCTGGCGCTGGAGCTGATGCTGGCGGCACAGGCGGTGGAGTTGGCGCATCCCTCGCAGCTCGGCCTGCCGATGCAGCGCGCCTACGAATGCGTGCGCGACCTGAGTCCGCCCCTGGTCGAGGACCGCCCGCTCGGCGGCGACCTCAAGCAGCTGGCCCAAGAGCTGCTGGCCGAGCGCCGCCTACTGCAGGAAGTCGAGAGCGCCCTCTAGGCGCTATTCCACCGCCACCTCTTCCAGCGTCAGCCCCGGCGTCATGGTCGCCTGCTCGGCGACGAGCCGGCCAGCGACCAGCGGGATGCGCACCTCGTGCGTCGGACTGAGGGTGAGGACCAGCGCCAGGCCCTCGACCTTGGCGAGGTCCTGCTGGCCGTCGGCGCTCCAGACCTCGAGGTCGGGCACTGCCGCCTCGTCGCCCTCCGCCCAGCCCAGCCATGGCTCGGGGTATTCGATCGGGTTGGCCGCGATTTCGCCGTTGGTGCCGACGAAGAAGCGCTGCAGCGGCTGATCCGGCGCGGCCAAGACGAGCTGCGCCACGCCATTCTCCCGCCCGCTGAAGAGCGCCTCGTCCTCGACCGAGTAGATCGTGTGCACGGCCGCGAGCCGGACCAGGCCCCTGGCGTTCGGCACCTCGAACCAGGCGATGTCGGCCGTGCGGCTGAACAGGTGCTTGCCGTCGACCAGGCTGTAGGTGTGCAGCGTGTCGAGCGCGCCGCAGCAGCCCCAGGTGGTGATGGTGAAATAGCCGACCGACCAGGCGAAGCTTTCGACGCGCCCGCTGTTGCCGGCGTGCTCCAGCGTGTAGAGCGGCTCCAGCTCGGTGCTGCCGATCTCGGAGACCTCGAGCTTCACGGTGGCGTCGATAGCGCCCTCCATGCCCGGCGACAGCGTGGCGGTCTCCGTCTTCTTCAGGATCAGGCTCTGCGGCTTCTCCTCGCCGGGCTTCCACAGGTCGACCCACTCGTAGGTCGAGTTGACGGTGTGGATGGTGATGTACTCGCCGCCCTTGCCGACGCTGACGCTGCTTTCCGCCTTGTCGTTCAATCCTTCGGCCAAGGCGGGACCGGCCGCGAGCAGCAGAGCCGCAGCCAGATAGCTTCCAATCGTGCGCATGGTATCGATCCCCTGCTACCCCGCCAATTAGTTTAGCAGCTATGGCTTAGTCGTCGCCATCTTACGCGCATTGTCGACCAACCGCGCCCCTCTCCCGCGAAAGCGGGGGAGGGGCGCGGTTGATCTGGATCGCGAACAATCCCGCTACGCGTACCGCAACCGCTGCCCGATCCCCTGCTTCCTGGCCTTCTCCAGCATGGCGTGGCCGAGCGCGATGTCGGAGAGCGAGAGGCCGCGGTGCCAGAAGAGGATGGTCTCGTCCGGCCGCTCGCGGCCGGGCTTCCTGCCGACCACGACC